>DHWG01000177.1:0-22945 GCA_002413075.1 Desulfosporosinus sp. UBA5188
ACAAATATCCTCCCACAAAAAGTAGGAGGAATGCAATAAGGTTGGTTCAAGGAAACCCTTGTCCCAACGGGCTCGGCGAATGCCGAGAGGCTATTATATAGAAAGGGAGGAAGAGGAAATGAAACTGCATGGTACACAAGTGGTGAATGAACAAGGACATTTAGAGATTGGCGGCTGTGACACCGTAGAATTAGCCAACCAGTATGGGACACCGCTTTACATCATGGATGAAGCCCATATTCGGGACATTTGCCGACAGTACCATCATTCGTTTGTGGAAGTCATGGGAAATGCGGAGGTTATTTATGCTTCTAAAGCGTTTTCAACGCTGGCCATGTGCCGGATTATTGATGAAGAAGGGCTAGGCTTAGATGTGGTCTCTGGAGGAGAATTATATACGGCCCTTCAGGCCAATTTCTCCGCTGCACGAATTTACTTTCATGGCAATAATAAATCTCGTGAAGAATTAGAAATGGCAATCAACGCTGGTGTTGGTCGAATTGTCGTCGATAATTTCTATGAGATGAGTATATTAAATGAGCTGGCAAAGCATTTGAATCAACATGTCGACATACTTCTTCGGGTGACACCAGGGATCGAAGCGCATACTCATGAGTACATTCAGACGGGCCAGATCGATTCTAAGTTTGGTTTTACGTTACCAGACGGCACAGCAGATCGGGCACTCGATTTAGCGTTATCCTATCCGAATCTTGTCGTTAAAGGGATACATGCTCATATCGGATCACAGATCTTTGAGCTAGATTCCTTCCGCCATGAGGTTCAGATTATGATTAACTATATGGCAGATATCCTCAGCAGAACTGGTTGCCTTCTGAAGGAATTGAATCTTGGTGGAGGCTTTGGGATTTATTATGCGTCCGGAGATGATCCTGCTCAGATTTCAGATTATGCTAAAACCGTCGAAGCTGCTTTGAAGGATGCTTGTGAGGATCAAAGCTTTCCGCGTCCGAAAATTATTGTTGAACCAGGACGTTCGATTGTGGGAACAGCCGGAACGACACTCTATACCGTAGGCTCCATCAAGGAGATTCCCGAAATTCGGAAATATGTTGCGGTGGATGGGGGTATGGCGGATAATCCACGACCGGCCCTATATCAAGCGCGATACGAGGCAATTCTTGCCAACCGCGCTAAGGAAGAAGCGGTTGAATCTGTTTCCGTGACCGGAAAATGTTGTGAATCGGGAGATATGTTAATTTGGGATATCGATTTGCCCAAAGCTATAGCGGGTGATCTGCTGGCTGTTTCATGCACCGGTGCTTATAACTATTCTATGTCGTCAAATTATAACCGCCTAACAAGGCCTGGCGTCGTGCTCGTGGAAGGCGGTCATGCGGATGTGATCGTAAGACGTGAAACTCATTCCGACTTGCTGCGAAATGATGTGCTACCGGCTCGCTTGAAATACTTACAAATTGCAAGTCGGTAACATGCCCATAAAAAAATGGCCCGTATGCGTTTGACGCGTCCGGGTCATTTTTTAACGTTTTTGGGGGCGGACTATCACAAGATCAAGGGCAACCAACATAAGAGTTGCGATCAGAATGAGCGTCAATCCTTTCGAGGAGACGGTCGAAGCATACGATACAGAAGGAATATAATAAGAAGACAAGGGCACTAGTGAAGGATTGATTGCTTTAGGCACAGCCGAGTAATAGGGATATGATCGGGGACTATAGGGCAAGGGAGCTTGGGCCGTGTAGCGAGATTGAGGTTGAGGCCTATTGGGTGAATTAGAGTGGAGGAAATATGAGTTAGTGGTTAATGGAACGACTCTTGGTTGTGGACGGTTATAGGCAGGAGAGCAAAGTCCAGTATGATGGTGGAAGAGTAGAGGACTTCGTAATACCGGCGCATAGACACGATTGTATCCAGGATTCAAGGTCAGTCCCCCCTTTCACTTATTGGTATTATATGTAAATAAAGGCGGAGTGGTACCTACAAGAGGGGAAAATGAATTATTGTATTTCAAAGATTCTTAAACCACAAGAATTTTCATGTTTTCTATATATTGCCTATTTAGCGTTGAATATTTTAAAGGTGATTGATTGATGCTAAACTATAACAGAAACATTAGAAATGGAGTGGGCTCGGATGCAGGGGAAAAAATCCTATGGCCGAATAATTCTCCGGGTCTTAACGGACTACAAAAAAGCTATACTAATGGGGTTATTAGTCATCAGCTTGGTTATAAGTGTCTCCCTAGTAAGTCAAGTAGTCGGAAATGAAGGAAAAACTATCCTACAGCCGGAGCAGAATCAAGAACAAGTTAGCTCAAGCAAAGACGTCCCGATTGAACCTTCGAGTGACTATGCTGTAGAGTCGGATCTTGAGGTATATCCTCAGCAGCCAGTTGCTAATTTTAAGGGGGAACGGTTTACCGTTCTATTAGTTGGGGTAGATCGTCGACCTGGTGAGAAAACCCTCAGTAATACGGATACTCTCTTATTAGCCAGTGTTAATACCGTGAATGGTAAAATTGCTGTTCTCTCCATACCCAGAGACACCCAAGTCACGGTGCCGGGCTATGGAAAGGAAAAAATTAATGCGGCTGCACGAGTTGGACAAGGGATTAAGACCACAACAACTTTAATTGAAGGTTTAACAGGTCAGTCTATTGACGGTTATGTTATTACAAATTTTAATGGATTTAAGTCTATTATTGATACACTGGGAGGAGTAACTCTCAACGTTGAAAAGAATATGTACTATGTGACAGGAGATTCGTCAGACGGCGTGATTAATCTTGAAAAAGGAACTCAACGATTAACTGGGGCACAGGCTTTGCAATATGCTAGATTCCGTCAAGATGCTTTGGGAGACATATCAAGGACGGCGCGCCAGCAGGCAGTTATTAAGGCTATAGGGAAAGAATTTATGCAAGTTAAGAGCGTTCCTAAATTGCCCTGGCTTATTCCTCGTATTGCTAAATCAGTCGAAACAAATCTTTCCATAGCTCAACTATGGGGGATGACCAATTTTCTATTGCATAACGAAAATTCGGAGATTTCATCCCAAACCTTACCCGGCAATTTCCTTGTCGAGAAAGATATTAGTTACTGGAAAGTTAACCCGCTGAAGTCACACGCAATTGTTAAGAAGCTCTTTGAAGAGGGAGAGACGAGTAGTACGTTCTTTTCGCGCTAACGCGGAACTTGGGGACTTGTGTGACGGTTAATGGCATGAAAGAAAGAGGGAACTCTTCCAGCAAAGGCTCCCAAATCTATGTAAAAAGTTCTTGACATTCGCATCCTCTCTCTTATAATAGAATGTAAAGATGTTTTTACATTAAGACAAGGAGGGATTTTCATGAGGCTTCAAAAAGCGGATGAAATGGAATTGTCAATAAACTTTAAGTCTATGAGGTTATCTTGGGTATTTGGGAATATCGCTTTATTTATATGGCTAACATTAGCCTTTATAAAGAACGGTGAGTTTCCTCTTATTCTTTTTACGATTATTTCCTTACAAAATGTCATTTTTTTTGGCAGCAAACTTTATATGACCCGCAAGATGTCTAACGATGAGAAATAAAATTAAAATCCTACGCAAGGAATTAGGATTACGTCAAGAAGACATTGCAAATCAAGTGGGTGTGACAAGACAAACTATTATTGCCGTTGAAAATAATAAGTACAATCCCACTCTTGAATTGGCGATGAAACTTGCAAGATTATTAAACACTCCAGTTGAGGCTATATTTCAGTTAGATGAAAGTTAAAAGGCATAACCGGTTGCACCGCTATTAACGATGAAAATAGGCATAGTAATCTACAGCATATTCAACGAGACGATGTGCTAATTCGCTGCGTAACTCTTTTAAAGTCTCTCCATTATCTCAAGAGTAAAATGCATAAAATCGGGGATAATAAGGTCTGCTTGTATTAGGTCTTGTACTGTTGCAGCGGCAGGATTCGGAACGCCGATGCACCAGAGTCCTGCTGATTTGGCAGATTGAACGCCTACTGCAGCGTCTTCAAAAACTACCCCTTCAAACGGGGAAATGTTTAATCGTTCTGCGGTTAGGCGATACGGTTCTGGGTTTGGTTTACCAAGCCGAACGTCTTCGCCACAGATCGTTTGATCAAAGGCATCCCTAAGACCTATTCGTTCAATCACTAATTCGACTCTTGGGCGGGACCCTGATGAGGTTAAGGCTAAGAGATAGCCATGCGCTTGTAAAGAATTAATGGCTTCAAGGACACCGGGCATGGGCTGGATGACTTCGCCGTTCATCATGTCAGCAAAAAGAGCTTGCTTCCTTTTAATCATCTCTGGTAAAGAAACCGTTAGTTTTAATTCGTGCTTAATGCGTTCCAAAATATCGTTTTCTCGACGTCCTGAGGAGTTAGACCTGAGGTCTTCAGAGAGACTATCAAAGGATTGACCATAATCCAGACAAATTTGACGTTCTGCAGCTTTATGGATTTTCTCTAAATCAATAATAAGTTCATCGAGATCAAAAATAGCGGCTCGGATCATCGGTACAGACTCCTTTCTATATATAGAAAGCTTACTCCAGGTGGAACGCGAGGAATTGAACTCACAATATGATTAAGTATATAGTTTTAACTTCAAAATGAAAATTTATTTCTGAATGTGTCTAGTTGGCATGGCAAACAAAACGTCCCTTGGCTACAGGGACACTCGGCCATCCTTGGCCAGCGGATGTCGTGTTGGTCGGGTACCCTGTTAGCCTGCATTAGGGTTTAAAGCCCTAGTTTGGCACGTTGTGCGCATGGCTGAACAAGTGTCTCACGATCCTCTCCAATATGATATAGTTGTAAAAGTCCAATCTGGTAAGGTTGGCATCCTGGATGAAGGGGAATGTGGTGGATGGAAGAGTTTTATATTAGCCCACAGGGAATAGAAGTTATCCGGGGAAGTCAGTCTCAAATTAATGCGGAAGAAATGTTCAAGCTCCTAGTTCTAGGCGTTGAAGATTGGGATCAAGTTCCACTCTTAGGGGCGAATGACATAGAAGAACAATCTGATTGGATTAAACGCATTCGAGAGAAAGACGACGAAGCGAAGTTGCGGGCTAAAGTTAGAGAAGGCGTTTTAGTTTTTCAACCCCGTTTTGAGCGATTAAGTAAGAACGTTCATTATATGAGGTTTCGAGATATCGATGAACAAGGGAATGAAAGTCCCGTACGTTTCTTCCTAACCCCCGATCATTTCGTTTTATTAGGATGGAATGGGGTAAACCAGGAACGTCTGACCGAATGGGCTGAACGCGGAATTTTGACAAATCCCATAGAGCTTGCTTGCGCGTTAGGCCTAAGAGTATTGCGCCACCATCAACAACGACTTGATCTTATTGAAGATGAAATGGATGTCCTTGAAGAGGAAATTCTAACCACCACGCGTGTTTGGCACCTTAAACGGATTATCGCTTTGCACCGTCAAATACTGAAGTTGAGACGATCGTTAAATGCCACCCAAAGTGTTTTTGGGCGCATGAAAAATATTGAAAAACCAGAGTTCGGCGATCTCCAAGAGGAATTAATCGTAGAGATGCAGCATGTCATCAATAATGCTCATCAAACACATGAAATGATTGAGAACTTAAGAGCTGCCTATCAGGCGGCAGTCGATAATCGAGCGAATGATATTATGAAGGTACTGACGCTGGTGGCGACCATTATTTTGCCAGTTACTTTACTCACCAGTTATTTTGGAATGAATTTTGAGTTCATGCCATTTATTCATCAACCCCACGGCATTCTAATATTTTATGGGTTCTCATTCACTATATTTCTAATAGTTATGATCTTTTTCAGGAAGAAAAGGTGGATGAAATAAACGATTCTCTTGTCTTTTAGATTAAACAGTTATACAATGTACGAGTTATTATAAGGCGGAATTTTTTGGAGGGTATACAATGGAGAAACTACTAGAAAAGTTAAAAGAATACTTAAAAATGGAATCTGAAATCCCTTCTGAGGAGTTCTCAGAGTATTTTCGCACACTCATTGCGGAACTCAATCAAACATTTAATGACATGGATCGAGAAAATCGTCTAAAAGCTCTATATATTTGTTCGATTGTACAATCCAACGCAGATGCTAGAGCAAAAGAGAGTAAAGCCACTGCTAAAACGTTTAAAAAGATAAGCGCTAAATGTGCTTTTTGGACCGATGCCATTAAGTTCAATTTGGGAAAAGACGGGATGTCCCCAGAGGAAATTGAACAAGCAACGGAAGCAATCAACACCAGTATCTAAAGTAACTTCATTTACACGGATTAGGACATCAAGCCTCATAGCTTTGATGTTTCTTTTTTTTCATCTGAAACATTTTAACCCTCATGATCGTATTAGAAGTGTAGACATAAATTTGACAAAGAAATGAGTGAAATGAACATGCCAGAAAAATTATACCGTTCGGCACAAGAAAAGATGGTCGGAGGGGTTTGTGGAGGTCTTGCTGACTATTTCAGTGTTGATGTTACCTTGGTGCGGTTAATTGTCTTAGTGGCTGCTTTTGCTGGGGGTGTAGGTATCCCAGTTTACTTGGTTGCTTGGGTCATCATTCCAGTTAATCCAGACGAACAAGGTAGGCAGATCGTGCGTCATTCCCGTGATGCCGGGGAGGTCGTCAAGGGAATGGTTTCAGATGTCAAAGATGCAACGAAGGGCATTCACCTGGAGAAACACGAGAAGATGGAGAATCCCGAAACTCATAAGAACCGCTCGAAAATGGCCGGTGTGATATTAGTGTCCTTAGGTGCCTATTTTCTCTTCGAACGTTTTCTGCCCTATTGGTTTGATATAAGCAGAATGTGGCCTCTCTTCCTTATCTTAATAGGAATCGCAATTATTTATCGGGGAGGAAGAAAATGAGAAAAGTATTTGGCTCTATTAGCCGTGGGCTACTTCTAATCACGCTTGGGGTTATATTTTTCCTGCTGAACTATGATATTTTATCTTGGGGTTTTTGGGTTCATGTCGCTGACCTATGGCCACTAATCCTGATCTTAGCAGGGATCGGGTTGTTGTTTAGCCGCAGGATTCCGCTGAGTGCTGTTTTGCTGGTGTTTCTCCTGAGCATGGTTGCTTACTCTATGGTTGTGGGGGATAAGCCTTTACCTGGTCAAATGAATAACCTTTTTAATGGTGGAACGACAGAAACCAGGCCCATCAGTGTACCCTTGCCTCCAGACGTGAAAAAAGCGAAGGTCAATCTAAACTTGGGAGGCGCTAAGGTGTCTGTCGTGGCTCTAGAGCCCGGAGTCAGCGAAAATCAACTGATGACAGGGAATTATCAAGGGCTAGAACAGGGTAATATGAGCGGGACTAATAAATCGGGTTTAAGTACCACTCAGTCCGGAGATACTCTCAATGTTACACTGTCGTCAGCTTCATTCGGGAGAAACACGGGTAATATGACCCGGAGTGATTTCGAGCTCAACTTGTCTAACAAGGTGCACTATGACTTAGATATGTCGGCAGGTGCAATCAACGGGACGATGGATTTAAGTCGCCTTTTGGTGGATAATCTTAAAATTAGTACAGGTGCAAGTGACTTCAGCGTTCAATTTGGAGATACTGGGATTGCCACCCATGGAAAGATTGATAGTGGCGCTTCTAAATTAACATTGGTTATTCCTGAGAATGTGGGGGTAACCATTCGGTTGAATGGCGTAGCCACAAGCACAAATTTTATGGGCTCAGGTTTACTGTCAGACGATAAAAATTGGGTCAGTCCAAATTATTCTGCAGCGAAAACCAAAATTAATTTAGATATTTCCATGGCTGCTGGTTCAATACAATTAGAACGACCTAAGACCAATATTCAATAGTCCATAAACATTGTATTATAGAAGGAAGTTAGGGGAGGGCGCATTGCTCTCCCCTAACTTCATCAATAAGGTAACGATGTTTATTGAAGTTGCTGTAAACGGGCTTATGATGGTATAATTTAGAAAAACCCTGAGGTTAAGGAATTTGAGGATGGTCTTATGGATATCATTTTGGCTCATCGCCAACTGGATTTTGATGCGTTAGCGTCAATGATGGCCGCCCAAAAAATTTATCCAAACAGCGTATTGGTTATGGACGGAAAACCGAACGTTTATGTTCAAGATTTTTTGGCACTATCTAAGGATCAATTGCGGTTTCGCAAGGCTCAGGATATTAACGTGGAAGAAGTTTCTCGAATTATCCTTGTAGATACCCATGAACTGCGGCGAGCGGGCTCATTGGGCGAAAAGGTCGCTAAGATCCCTGGCGTTCAGGTGGTAATTTATGACCACCATCCCTATTCAGGCGAACTCAAACCAGGTATGGTGATTGAAACAGTCGGAGCGTGCGCCACAATACTCGTTGAAAAATTGGTGGCACTTGGGTTACCCTTAAGTACTTTCGAAGCAACGTTAATCGCCATCGGAATCTATGATGATACTGGGAGCTTATTGTTTGATAGTACCACAGTTCGTGACGTTCAAGCTGTGGCTTATCTATTAGGGCAAGGGGCAAATTTAGGGGTTATTGCCGAATATTTACGACGACCACTTGCTCAGGAACAAAAAGACCTCTTAAAACAGTTGCTAGACCAGGGAAAGACAGAATTGTTTGATGGCTTGTCAGTGTATATTACGTTCGCTGAGACAGAAGAATATGTCGGAGGACTTGCTTTATTAGCGCATCAAGTTGGAGAACTTGAAGGCGCTGATACTTGGTTCCTCGTGGTCAAAATGGAGAATCGTGTCTACGTCGTGGGCCGTTCAAGAGGTAGAGGCTTACCTGTTGATGGGTTAGCACAATTATTTGGCGGGGCAGGCCATGCAAGGGCTGCGTCTGCTACTATTAAGGACGCTGAAATCTCCGTTATCTTGACACAACTGCGTAAAGGGCTCCAGAGTCGGGCAGTACGCCCTCATCTTGTGAGGGATATGATGAGTTATCCAGTTAAGACAGTGAGCCCGGAGACGCTTCTTGGTGAGGTTGAACAAATTCTATTGCGCTATGGGCATACCGGTGTACCTGTCACTGAGGACAAGTATTTAGTGGGTATTATTTCGCGGCGTGATGTAGAGAAGGCCATTAAACACGGTCTGAGGCACGCGCCAGTGAAGGGCTTTATGACAACGAAAGTGACGACAGTGGATGTAGAGGCTCCCTGGGAAGAAGTCCAGCGACTGATGGTCCAGCATGATATTGGGCGTCTGCCCGTGGTCGAAGAAGGACATGTGGTTGGAATTGTTTCCCGGTCAGATGTTTTACGTCTCGTTCATGGTGGTTCGGTTCCTATGGAAACCCAACTTGTTCGAGAGCGCAGTGTCGCGATGCGTCAGGATATTTTGGATCTGATCGAACACCTACCAGAAGAGATACGCAAGCTCCTGGAAGCAGTGCGAGATACAGCAGAGGAAGAAGGATATTCAGTTTACCTTGTAGGAGGGTTTGTTAGGGATTTGCTCCTCTACTTCCCGACTCAAGATCTGGATTTTGTCGTCGAAGGTAGTGGGGGAAAATTTGCAGAAGCTTTGATCAAACGCCTACCGGACGGGAAGCTTACCCAGCACATTAAGTTCGGAACAGCCCAGATTATTTTTCTTGATGGGAGTCATGTCGACGTGGCTAGTACGCGGTGGGAATATTATTCCTTCCCCGGAGCGCTTCCTCAAGTAGAGGAATCCTGCCTGCGTGATGACCTGTTTCGACGCGACTTTACCATCAATTCCATGGCAATCTGTCTGAATGCCGGGCGTTATGGAGAACTCGTGGATTATTATGGCGGGATGCGGGATTTACAACAAGGACAAATTCGCTTTTTACATAATATTAGCTTTATTGATGATCCGACTCGGATGGTTAGGGCTGTGCGTTTCTCTGAGCGTTATCACTTTGAGTTAGACAAAGAGACTCATGAGGCTTTATATACGGCGATTGAGTCAGGCGTCCTTTCTAAGCTGAGCCTTGAGCGTTTTACAGAGGAAATCTTGCTTATTTACAAAGAAGAGAACTATCTGGGGATGGGCAGAGCCTTAATCAGTAGTGGCTTGTTTAAGGCTTGGTTTGGCGAAGATTATGATTGGAATTTTAGTTTAGATGACTTAGAGGATCGTGCTGATTGGTCTTTAAATAGTCGATGGTTAATTTCTATTTCTAAAATGGACTCACTGACTATTGAAAAATTGCTGGGCCGCATATGCTTAGATAGATCACTTCGCGATGACACCACCACCTTTGTTCGTATGCGGGAGGTGTTAACGAAGCCATTGACGCTGAGTGAGATGGACAAATTGCTCAACAAAGTGCCTAAGGGAGTTGTTATGGTTTTAGCCCGGGATGAGCGATTTAATAAGTTGATTATGGAATGTCTGGAGGCCAGTCAAAGGATAAACATGTCTCTAGATGGCAAGGCACTTCTGAAAATGGGTGTTAAAGAGGGACCAGAAATCGGTGAAATCCTTGACCAAGTGCGCATGGCTTGGCTTGAAGGCCGCATAGGAAGTATAGAAGAAGAACAGGGTATCGTTCGACAGTGGGCTGATAACCTGCATCATTAGAAGGAGGAAATGCCTTGTTTGGTTTTGATTTACCAACCATAATCGCTAATATTCCCGCTTTGTTGATTGGATTTGCTTTTCACGAATTTGCTCACGGGTGGGTAGCCGACCGTTTAGGAGACCCAACCCCACGCAGTCAAGGGCGTTTAACTTTGAATCCTATCGCACATTTAGATCTTTTTGGAACACTCATGGCCCTCTTATATCGATTTGGTTGGGCTAAGCCTGTAATGACCAACCCACATTACTACAAAGGAAATAAAAAACGAGGACAGATGTTGGTTGCTCTGGCTGGGCCGATTATGAATTTACTCATGGCATTCGTGGTGATGCTTCTATGGTTTCTAACCATGCATTGGGTTCAAGGATCAGCGTGGAGCGGATATATCTCAGGTGTGTTTGAAGCGACAGTATTTATGAATCTAGGGTTAGGAATCTTTAATCTCTTACCAATCCCTCCTCTTGATGGATTTGCCGTTCTTGTTGGGATATTGCCAGAACGATTTACTCCGCAGCTACATGTTCTAGAGCAGTATGGAATGTTTATTTTAATGATCCTACTTTTCACACCGTTTTTAGGCGCTATACTTCACCCTGCTGTAAACGGAATAGCTTACGCCTATCAGTCAATTTTAATTGTGATATTAACTCCATTTTTAGGGTAAATAGATTAATAGCATTATAGTGGGTTCTTGTTAACGTCAACTAAAATAATTTAAAGCCCCTCGGTAGTGTTAACTGTTTTTCATTCACGTTAATGCTGCACTGAGGGAGCGGAATGGAGGCTAATATGAAAGGTAGAATATTAAGTGGGATGCGTCCGACGGGGGCGCTGCATATTGGGCATCTGAGTGTGATCCAGAACTGGGTTGCCCTCCAAAATGACTATGAGTGTTATTTTTCCATCGTGGATTTACATGCCTTGACGACAGGGTATGAAGACCGCTTAGACTATCCCAGTCTGCGACGGGAGATTGCGTTGGATTGGCTTAGTGTTGGAATTGATCCTCAGAAAAGCACTATTTTTGTACAATCTCAGGTCAAAGAGCATTCTGAACTTCATTTATTATTATCTATGTTTACGCCATTGTCTTGGTTGGAACGTGTTCCTACGTACAAAGACCAAATTCAACAATTAGCCAAACAGGGCAAAGACCTAGGTACGTACGGCTTCTTAGGATATCCTCTCCTAATGGCAGCCGACATTTTGTTGTATAAAGCGAGTGTCGTACCCGTTGGGGAAGACCAACTCCCGCATGTTGAGCTTTGCCGGGAAGTTGCTCGTCGTTTCAATTATCTTTACGGGACAGTGTTTCCTGAACCCAAAGATCTTATTGGGGAAGTGCCTCTCTTACCAGGTGTTGACGGGCGCAAGATGAGTAAAAGTTATCATAATGCCATATCCCTTACGGCCTCTGCTGAGGAGGTCAAAACCAGGGTCCAGCAAATGGTGACTGACCCAGCACGGCTTCGTAAAGATGACCTCGGGCATCCCGATGTCTGCATAGTCTTTAAGTTCCATAAGATCTACACTCCAGAAGTTGCGGAAATTGAAGTAAATTGTCGCGCCGGCAAGGTCGGTTGTGTCGCATGTAAACGGCAACTTGCGGAGAATTTGGAGAAGTTAATCAGTCCATTCAGGGAACGCCGTGCTTATTGGGGGGAACCAGGTCGCGTGGAGAAGGTCCTCGAAGAGGGTGCCGAGCGTGCTCGGGTAACTGCCTCGGAAACCATGAAAGAAGTACGCTGCGTCATGGGGTTGTAAATGGAAAGTGAGTATGCCGTTCAGTTTGAGCTTCCTGCTTATAAGGGACCCCTTGATTTACTGTTGACGCTTATTCAACAAGAAAAGGTGGATATTTATGATATCCCCATTGCCCGGATTGCCGACCAGTTTGTGGAAGCCATACGACACATGGGGCCTATGGATATGGAAGTCACCACAGAATTCCTAGTCCTCGCCGCCCAATTGCTCTATATTAAGTCAAGGGACCTTTTGCCCAAACCTCCAAAGAATGAACAAGGTCAAGTAGGGGAGGAAGATCTGCGGCAGGAACTGGTGGAACGCTTACTCGCTTATCGGACGTTCAAGCAGGCGGCCGAAGTGTTAGAGGCGTTAGAAACCTCTTCAGGACGATCTTACTGCCGTGAGGTTGACGTTGAAGGGTTACTGGCAGATGTTATACCAGAGGACCCACTCAAGGGCATTTCTTTTGATAATCTTTGGAAGGCCTTTTGTCAGGTGATCGAGCGGGCCGAAAAAGGGGAAGAAATCTTGGAGGTTGAACCGGATGAGATCGCCATTGATGTGATGCTTGCGGATGTTTTGCGCCGGGTTCTTCTCCATCCGAAAGGGCTGCGTTTTAGCCTACTTATGCGGATTGGATCGCGCATGGAAATGGTGGTCTCTTTCCTGGCACTGTTAGAACTTTTGCAAGTAGGAAAAGTACGGGCTGAACAAGTGACAATACTGAGTGATATTATGATATTTCCTACGAAAAAAGCATGGGAATTCACGGAAGAGGAGTCGATATAATGCTTTTTCGGGAACGGGAAACGGCGGCGTTAGAAGCCCTTTTATTTGTCGCCAAAGAGCAACTATCGCCTGAACTGCTCGGGGAGATTCTTGATTTGGACGTGCCTAAGATCGAAGAACTGCTGAATGAGCTACGAGACCGATATAACGTGGAAGCCTGCGGCTTGAAACTCCTCGAAATCAATGGCGGATATACTTTAGGCACCAAACCAGAAGTCGCCCGATATGTCGAAATTCTCTATAAACAACCCTCTCATGCCCTCTCCAATGCAGCCCTTGAAGTGCTTTCTATTATTGCCTATAAACAGCCGGTCACTCGTGGAGAAGTGGATTTTATCAGAGGCGTTCAATCCGATCGGGCCTTGGCGACGTTAGTGGAAAAAGAATTAGTGAAAGACGTGGGCCGCAAAGACAGTCCCGGACGCCCTATTCTTTACGCTACGACAGAACAGTTCCTTCTTCATTTTGGTTTGCGTTCCTTAGATGATATGCCCAACCTTGAAGTAGGTTTGCTGAGCGAGGAAGAGGTTGCGAGCACTGCGGAGTAGGGCACTTCGTGGTTGTTCTGCAGGATTACGGATTTAAAATAAAGATATTTTGAACGACATTAAGAAGCCATTATTAATAATGGCTTCTTAATGTCGTTTGTAGGAGTATTCTTCAGGTTTCTTTCTCAAAAGGTCGATGCACAATCAGTGAATTATGCTACATACTAGTTGGTTTAGAGAAGGTATTACTAAAATAATGTGGAATTTATTAGTAGAATAACTTAATCTCAGTAAATTAGTTGATGAAATTAGGTAATATACATTTGGGAGAAATCACTGGTCATTTCAAAAAAGTATGAAAGTACGAAAATACGAATATGGAGGGATTTCGCATGTTCGACAGAAATAAAACAGTGAAGCTTTTTTGTGACGTATTACAAGTCGTGGTTTTTTCCTTGGTATTTAATTGGGGACTTCACGCGACAGTGGCTGATGCTAGAGTTGTACCAACAGGCTCGATGCTTCCCACAATCCAACTACAGGATAGATTAATCGTTGACAAAATATCATACAATTTCTCAGAGGTTAAGAGAGGGGACGTCGTTGTATTTCGCCCCCCATCAAACGTAGACCAGAGTGGAACGGATTGGGTTAAGCGCGTTATTGGACTTCCCGGTGAAAAGGTTGAGATCAGGAACGGGGAAGTATTTATCAATGAACAGGAACTCACTGAACCCTATGAAATGGAGAAACCGAATTACAAATATGGTCCCTTCGTAATTCCGGAAGGCTCATATTTTGTTTTAGGAGATAACCGGAATAATAGTAAGGACAGTCACTACTGGGGTGAATTATCAAATCAGAACATTGTTGGTAAGGTATTCATAAGATATTGGCCACTGGATCATTTCGGGCCGTTAGCAAAATAACTTTTTGAAAGATAATTGAGACTCGGTTTTAGCCTATGTGAAATGGAGTTGTGTCTTTTCAATAAAAGGAATTGTGTTCTTTCTTTTTGTTTTCACTCCTTAACTATAAGGGGACCTATTTAGCCTAAATGATAGGGGGGAGAAGAATTATAGAAATTAGCAAGAACGTTGAACCATTTCATATCGGATTATTATTAATCTATTTCGCCGTAATGATATGGTCACTGATTAATCCAAACGATTTATTTACGTGGTCATTAGAAGTTTTTCCTGCCGTCATTGGTCTCATGGTTATTATTGTTACTTATAATCAATTTAGGCTCACTAATTTAGTGTATTTCTTGGTGCTGGTACACGCAATTATTCTGATAGTTGGTGGGCATTATACATATGCAGAAATGCCAATATTTAATTGGCTAAGAGATACATTTCATCTTGATAGGAACTATTACGATCGGTTGGGGCATTTTGCTCAGGGTTTTATACCCGCCATCATTGCCAGAGAAATATTATTGCGAAAATCAGGGTTGAATAAAGGTAAATTGCTATCTTTTATTACCATTAGTATTTGCCTTGCCATTAGCGCCTCATATGAATTAGTAGAGTGGGGGGTGGCTGTTGCTACTGGCAGTGCGGCTGATGCATTTTTAGGGACTCAAGGTGATATTTGGGATACGCAATGGGATATGTTTATGGCACTTTGGGGAGCGATAATATCATTAGTATTAATGAGTCATCTACATGACAAGTTCTTAAGAAAAATTAATCGTGAGTGAGGGATGTTGCTACTACGAACGCAGTGGATACCCAAAGCTAGCAGGATGAAGTGGCTGCAGGTCTAACGCTCTAAATCAAGGACAATCATACAAATAGTTCATAGGGGGATTGGGTATGGATATGACAAATCCGATGAATCAGGGAAACAAAATATTGACCAATGAGGAATATAAAGAACTTTGGACTCGGTTAGGCCCTATACAAGTTAAGATGATTGAAGAGGGGAGGATAGGTTCGTTGAGAACATTGAAGGTTTATCAGGTCGATTCTTTTACAACAGAAAAATTCAAGGGTAACCCAGCTGGTGTCGTCTTAAATGCAGATGGACTATCCGACCAAGAAATGCAGCATATAGCTAGAGAACTGAACAATTCGGAAACAGCCTTCATTATTTCGCCGGATGGGAATGATCATGAGATTAAGATTAGGTTTTTCACACCAAAAACTGAGGTTCCAGTGTGCGGACATGCCACCATCGCTGCTCATTATATACGGGCCATAGAATACAAACTAAACTCCTCCACAGTATTTCAAAAGATTGGAATTGGGATCTTACCAGTAGAAATAATTAAAGAAAGAACCGATTATTCCATAGTTATGACCCAAGGTAGAATTGAATTTTATCCACCCATTGATCCAGAAGAAAGGGCAAAAATTGTTCATGCTCTGGACTTGAAAGAGGATGATATTGATCAGCGATGTCCAATTCAAATTGTGTCTACAGGACATTCCAAAGTTATGGTTGGGATCAATAAATATAGTAAATTAAATGACCTTTCCCCGGATTTACTTGCTTTAACCAAAATAAGCAAGACGATTAATTGTAATGGATTCTTTGTATTTACAACGGATTCAGAACAAAAGGAAATTTTGACTCATGGAAGAATGTTTGCACCAGCCATAGGTGTCAATGAGGATCCGGTAACAGGAAACGCACATGGTCCACTTGGAGCTTATTTAATTAAGCACAGTCTGGTCAAACATAATGGATCTGTTTTTACATTTAAGGGTGAACAGGGATACGCTATTGGACGAAGTGGTCTAGTAAATGTCATAGTCAATTTAGACGAGGGGGAACCCCGACAAGTAAAAATCGGAGGAAGAGCTGTTGTATAGAACAGAGATTCAGATTTAAAGGTGACTTAAACGTTCAAGGTAGTGGCCGACACGAGAGCATGATGTTTCAGAGGAATATGAATTTTTCTGGTAAAGACATTCATTATCCGAGAATAATTTTGGGGGGATTTGGTTGTTGAGTAGCCCTCTATCCCATTTGAAACGTACTAAAATTACAATTTTAGTTGTGGCTATCATCTTAATCCTGATAGTTCTTATAAAGGTAGTACTCATCGATGTTGTCTATGTTGGGCAGAAGTTCTCTGAAAATAGGATCATCACACCTTGGGGTGAAAAGATAAAATCGGGGAGCCTTTCGGTTGATTACTCGATAGATCAGACACTTAGTGACGTTGAGAGACTTGGGTTAAATACTGTAAATGTTCCTGTTCAAATTGATATACCCTCGTTAACGTCAAACACAATGATTGTAAATCCCGAAAGCAAAAATAAGGCGATTGAACTGATCAAAAAGTTAAGGTACAAGGGAATTAATGTCATATTAGAGCCCTATCCCTATATCAAAAACGGTGAACTCTATGAGACGCAATTAAAACCTACTGATGTAAATGCGTGGTTTTGGAATTGGAAACAGGTGGTACTAAGTCCAATCATTAAAGATATTGCGATACCTTACAAGGTTTATGCTTTAATGTATTGGTTCGAATTTCGAGCAAATAGAAAACGAATATAGCTATTGGACTGACGTGTCTGATTTTTCGAGGGTGAATTATGCCGGTTTGATAACTTACAAAACTAACTGGTGGTATACGGCAAAGTGGGACCCTCAGAAAGACGGACAAATCGAACCATATACTAAGAAAATAAATAATCCGGTCTTTGCAAAAGTTGATTTCATTTCGGTCGCTGCCTACTTCGAACTCACAGACAAAGACACAAACACAGTGGAGGATCTTGTGAGTGCGCTACAAAGTACACTAATCTTTAATCGCCAGCAGAACGTATTGAACGAACTGTATAATCTATCTACTCGGTGGCAGAAGCCAGTGTTTTTTGGCGAATTAGGTTTCCCGAGAAGGAATAAAGCGGCTGTTCATCCCTGGAATCCATTACCTTCTGATATTATAAATGACCAAGAACAGGCCAATTGTTTTCAAGCTTATAAAGAAGTGTTCGAAATGGTGAACTGGAATCTTGGCTTTTCTATTTTCGCTATAGGGAAAATAGATGAAAATAAGAATTACTATCCAAGTGACCAGAGTATTCGCGTAATAAATAGTTGGTACAAATAGCATATTTTTGATATATGCCATTGGCTACTTGTGAGATTAAATTTAATGCAAGAAAAACAGTTAAAGTATGTGGGGTAATAGAATGAGTGAAGAAAAACTATTGTTTGAAGGAAAAGTAGTCTCTATTCAGCCTAGAATCAGATTAATGCGTTCTTTTGATGAGAGGTCGCACAGTTATCTGGGATATGCATTATGGGTAAATGGGGTAATTGGCAGCACAGCACGAGAATTCTCAATCGGAATAGGGAAGAGTATCCACGCTAAATATAATTTTGTTGTTGGAGATAAAATCAGTGGTGCATGTATGGCAGTTGTGGATGTGAGACAAGAACCTGTTGATTATTATAAAGTATCCAAGATAAAGAAAATTGGACAATCAATGAAGGAATTAGATAATAACCCACCATGGTTGGGGATACCCCCTTCGCTTGAAGAATACAGGCACCGAGGTCATAGACGTTTGTCGTCAAGGACATACGAAACAAGTTGTAGAACGTGTATTTGGGGGTGTAAGATGCCCGTCGAAATAATAGTAGACAACTGGAACCCATCAAGACGCCAATATAGGTTTGAGAAATTCTGTTATGGACCAATTTCATGTAAATTATATAAAGCTGGAGCTACGAGGAAAGTACCTGGACGAAATGGAATGTCATATGAAGAATTGGATTGGGTTGATGAGGAGGAGACTGGACATCGCAGTCTTGAAGAATAATGAGTTACTGCAGGTATCTTAAGGGAAGTTCTATGATTACTATGAGATAATGCTATAATATCGTATAACAGGCATTCCCGTAGCTTCCCAAGAAGCATGTAGTTATGACGCTTCAGATGAATAGGAGTTGCACCATGAATGAGATAATTATTAGCAGCCTTAGCGAGGAGCTAATGGACGAGACGGTCAAATTCATTTCATCGTTCCAGAGCGTCGATGAGAATTTTGTAGCATGGCTGGGTTATTCACCGGAAGAAATTAGATCTCAACTAGGCGCCGAAACTCAACCCTTCAAGGAAAGATGTTTAATTGCCGTGGATAGGGGCGTAGTTTGTGGATTTTTAGGAATTCACTTATCGGAAGAACATTCTATTGCTAGATTGTTAGGACCCTACGTTTCCCTACAAAAGAACTGGTCTGATATTGCTTTGGATCTGTTAAAGGCTCTTAAAGCGAAAATACCAGCGCATTTTAGCCTGGTAAAGGTGGCTTTCTATGCTGCAAATGTGAATTGTAAGCAGCTATATGCAACAAACCACTTTGCGTTATATAATGCGGAAAAGACCTTAATGTTGAATAGCAAAGGTTTTACTAATTCCCAGAAAGTAATTAACAAGCAAATAAATTTTCGTTCTTACCAACCCACTGATTATGACAAGTTCATTCAGATCCATCCTACAGCTGCTTACTTCACGGGGGCAGAGGTGATCAGTCGATTAAACCAATATCATCGTCTGGTAGTCGCTGAACTGGACAATTGCATCATTGGATATGTCTATTTCGAAATGCTTTTGTCCGATGGGTTTGCAGAAATCTGCTTCTTAAATGTTTCCCCTGAATTCAGAAACAGATCGATAGGATCATTATTAATGAGTGAAGCCGTCAACGAAGCCTTTAAACTCAATTGGATCAACCATATTGAGATATCTGTTCGTGTTAATAACGAAGGCGCAGAGCGATTATACTTACGAACTGGTTTCAAGGAGAAAAATGTTGTAATAGCCCTACAAAGGGATTTGAACTTATTTCCTTGGGGCGACTTCACATAAGGCATTCACGGAGGGAGGGATTTATTTGTGAAACAGGTATATGCTCCTGGTTGTGCCCTGATGCCTGGCATGATGCATTAGAAAAATTCAAAACATTATCATCACCCATAAGGGGGTAAAAAGTGAAAGTAGAATTGAGAGTCCTGAAGAAAGAAGATATTCATATACTTCAGGCATTATTGGTAAGATGTTCTGATTATCTTATTTTCCAAGATGAGGAGCCCTTAAAATCGACCGCTGCAGATGATTTATTCGGTTCTAGACCTGAAGGAGTTGAGGTGAAGGATAAATTTTTGTTGGGCATTTTCGTTGATGGTCAGGAAGAACTAGTCGGCGTATTTGAACTGGTACAGGGTTTCGCAGGCCCCAAAACCTTAAGTTTAGCTTTAATGGTCCTTGAAATTTTCAGTCGAGGGCAAGGAATTGGCAGTAAGGCCTATGAAGCTTTAGAAGAGTGGGCTATAGGTCATCACTTCAATAAAGTACGCTTGGGCGTTTTATTTGGTAACGTAAAAGGGTTAAAGTTCTGGAAATGTATGGGTTATTCTGAGACTGGAGAAGTGAAGCCCCACTTATCTAATAAGTTTATGGTTCTTGAGAAAACATTAGGTGTACCAAGCGAGTTAGCACTTGGAAAACAAACTTTATTACAAAGGAGTGTTAACATTGGATAAATACGTATTAATTCAAGAAGAAGCCGTTCTATTGGTCATAGATATTCAAAGTAAATTAATTCCTGCTATGAAACAAGGAGAACAAGTTATTAAAAACACCAATATAATGATTACCGTTGCTAAGAAATTAGGGATCCCTATAATGGTCACAGAACAATATCCCAAAGGACTGGGGAAGACCGTTTCAGAATTGAGCGACAACCTTGGGGAAGCGTTAACCTACGAAAAGATAACTTTTTCGAGTTACACCAGTGAAGTAACTTCGGCATTAAAGGAACTAGGAAGAAAAAAAGTCATTATTACCGGAATGGAAACCCATGTTTGCGTTTTTCAAACGGTCAGGGATTTACTGGCTCATGGTTACCAGGTCTTTTTAGTGGGTGACGCGGTGTGTTCACGAACCAACGAAAATTACCTTAACGGATTATCTCAGATGTCATCTATGGGAGCCGTAGTGACTAACACAGAAACAGTCTTATTTGACTTAATGAAGGAATCGGGTACACCTTTGTTCAAGGAACTTTCCAAATTGATCAAATAGAACTGCGCGCGTAAATAGGAAAGATGAAATGAAGCTTTTTAGGTCATTTTGCGGTGAAAAGACAATTTCGGAGGTGGATATGAAGTCAACAACCTTAGTTAGGATAAAGAGGCTTATCTTAATGATTGTTATAAGTTGTTTGATTGGAATGAGTTATTTATTATCGCCGTTTCCAATTACGGACTCTAATTCATTAGGCACTCAGCATAAGTTTAATGTACCAATACATACTGACTTCGAACAACAAGGGAAGAATCAATGTGCAGCGTATTCGACGGCATTTGTTTTAAGAAATTCAGGGTTACAAGCTAAAGGTATTGAGGTTTATGCTAAGATCCCTTTTAAAATCCCGATTTCAGGGTATGTTTTGCCGAAAGGAGTCCTTACTTATCTAGAGTCTCAAGGACTAAACCCAATAATTTATAAAGGGAATCTATCGTCACTTAAAGCAAGACTGGTCCAAGGGGCTGCTCCAGTGATTGTATTGGTGGGAAATGGATTTTTTTGGCAGCACTACATGACCTTAGTAGGGTTTGATGATGATAAAGGTGAGCTGTACTTCGTTGACACTAACAAATTGAAGGACGAAAACTTAGAGCTACCAGGGAATAGGACTATGACAACCGACTATTTTTCACAATGGTGGAGCAATGGGTTACCAGTTTTCGATCACGTCTATATAGCGGTGGGGAAAAGATCTTGACCCTGGCTAACAGAAGATAGTTCTTAGAACTTAACGAAGGACAGGTACCTTGTTCACTTTGAACAAAGTACCTGTCCTTCAGTTTTGTGTAACTACAAATTATTATGGGATCCATCACACAGGGGAGGCGTTTTTGTGTGTTTGCATCCACAGAAATATACGGTACCACTTTTCTCGGCTATATAGGCGACCGGTGTAAAAGAAGTTCCTCGGTGTGATCCATCGCAGAAGGGTTGATTGGCGCTGCGTCCGCAGGAACACCAATAGTACTCTTCTTGTTTCACAACCTCAACTGCATAGGGACCTTTTTGGGGAACTTTAGGTTGTTCCATCAATATACCTCCTTCAACGTCTAATAACTATCTTAATAATATTTCACTAAATAATTCCTGCCAAATAGACCCAAAGGAATAAAAACCCCCAAAATAGGGCATCTTATTTCTTTAAGGAGTGTAACGAAGATGTGAGTGCGGAGGGGTGCAGGTGCGGATTTTAGCGTTCTTGCTCGCGATGATCTTACTACTGCTGATGAGCTTAACCATAAAAGCGGAAGTGAATTTTCGGTACAGGCGCATTGAAGAGGAAGATGATATTGAAATCGATTTTCGCGCCTTTCACGGATTATGGCATATTCAATATAAAATTCCAACCCTTCAATTAGAATGGGAAAAAGGACCACAGGTTGAAATGGAACAGGTTTCCATAGCAAAAGGCGGAACGCGCAAAGCAACAAAAGTATCACGTCTGCGCTATATACGGCGAGGGTGGCTGCTCCGTTTTTGGCTCAATGTTCCCCGTCTGTTGCGGTACATAAAACGGATAAAACAGCAATTCTACAGGGGTATCCATTGTAAGTCCATTAATTGGCGGATAGAAATAGGCTATAAAGATGCGGCAAATACGGCGATTGCAGCGGGAATTTTTTGGACGATGTTGAGTTATGCACTGGCTAGTCTTTACCAACAGGTGACGGTTGAAGTCAGAAGTCCATCGTTAGTTGTTGTCCCACAATTTAAGAAAGTCGGGTTTTTATGTGATCTTCAATGCATATTTCACTTAAGAATCGGCCATATTATTTTTGTAGGGTTTAATGTCTTGAAGACTCTAAGGCGAGGTATAAGGGGGTAGACATGAACATGGGTAATCATCCAATTGAATCATTGATGAAAACGGCGATGGAGAGTATCCAACAGATTGTTGATGTTAATACGATTGTTGGAGATCCAGTAGAAACTCATGATGGATCCATTATTATTCCAGTATCAAGGGTTTCTTGTGGTTTTGCCGCAGGTGGTAGCGAGTTCGCCCAGGCGGAGGACCATAAAGATACCATGAATACAGGAGGACAAGCGCAAGCACTTCCCTTTGGAGGGGGTGCAGGAGCTGGAGTATCAGTGCAACCTGTTGCTTTCCTGGTCGTAGGTAACGGGTCTATTCGTCTCCTTCCTGTTGACAGTAATGTCGTTGTTGACCGGTTGATTGACACGGTTCCTGATCTTTTAGACAAAGTTGTGGCTATGTTTCAAAAGAAGAAAAAAGCTTCTGACGAGATTATCATTGCCCGTGACTAAATGGATTTAACCGGTATTTAGTAAACATAATAAAGGGTCAGTAAAAAAGAACGA
>DHWG01000177.1:23090-24356 GCA_002413075.1 Desulfosporosinus sp. UBA5188
AGGGTCAGTAAAAAAGAACGAGATCTTCTCGTTCTTTTTTACTGACCCTTTTCATACTTTTATTCAGGAGGTGGGAAATGGTTAATCTCATCTGGCTTTTAATGTTGGCGACGGGAATTATTGTCTCAGCGCTCAATGGGCACATCGAAAGTGTCACGGTTTCAGCCATGAAAGCTGCAGAACTAGGAGTAGAAGTGGCCATTAAACTCATTGGAGTGATGAGCTTATGGTTAGGGCTCATGCGTTTGGCTGAGGAAGCTGGTTTTATTAGGGGGCTTGCACGTGTATTTGGTCCAGCAGTTCGTCTCTTGTTTCCATCGCTTAAGCCCAATAGTCCTGCACTGGGCGCTATTATTATGAATTTAAGTGCTAATATATTGGGATTGGGTAATGCCGCTACCCCTTTTGGGCTGAAGGCAATGCAAGAACTCCAGAAGGAAAATGCAACACCCGACACGGCTAGCCCTGCAATGATTACGTTTCTTGCCTTAAATACTTCTTGCATTACTATAATCCCCGCGACAGTTATTGCAGTGCGTATACAAGCAGGTTCTGTCAATCCAACTGAAATTATTGGAACAACCATTGTCGCCACGGGTTGTGCAATGACGGTCGCGATCATCACGGATTACTTTTTTCGTCACAGGAGGACAAAATGAATTTTATTGACGTGATTTCTCGTTGGGCGATTCCCATACTCCTGCTACTAATCCCGGTACTGGCTTACCTTCGAAAAGTACCGGTCTATGAATCGTTCGTAGCGGGTGCAGAGGAAGGGTTTACAACCGGCGTTCGTATTCTCCCATTTTTAATTGGTATGCTATTGTCAATAAGCGTTTTCGTGGATTCTGGAGCACTCCAGATCGTGTCTCGTTGGTTACAGCCCCTTTTCGCCTTTTTAGGATTGGATCCAGATTTTGCCTCGATAATACCGTTGGCAATTATGCGTCCTCTGAGTGGTTCAGGGGCTTTAGGAGTGGCAACACAGCTCATCAATCAAAACGGGCCGGATTCGTTCATAGGTCGTTTAGCCTCAACGCTCCTGGGCAGTTCGGATACCACATTTTTTGTAATAACGGTGTACTTTGGATCGGTTGGAATCAAGAAGTATCGTTATGCTCTTAAAGTAGGATTATTAGCGGACCTTGTAGGCTTGATTGTGTCAGTTTGGATTGTTACCAAGGTATTTTAAGGAACAGTACAGTACTGAGTAAGGCCTTGGTCGTCAACTACTTAGGCCTTGATCCAATCGTTAGACTCCCACTT
>DHWG01000177.1:24615-26832 GCA_002413075.1 Desulfosporosinus sp. UBA5188
CTTTAGTTGAACGAGTTCACTTTTTTATCAGTTTAATATGGACGAGCTGTTATGTCTGAACTGCTGGTCCAAGTTTTTCTGAATTATAATATGGTATACTATTTATGGGTACAACCTTATAGCGTCGTACCCCATGTCAGTTTTGAAATTACTCTACCAGGAACAGCGATTGTTGGTTCTTGGTATTGATCAAGGTAGCCCATGGTGTATAGATTTAGGGAGGAGACTGGAGATCTGTGGAACAGGAGAACATGACACAAGAAAAAGAGGATGGACAACGTTTGCAAAAAGTGCTCGCTCAGGCTGGAGTGGCTTCTCGTCGCCATGCAGAGCAGTTCATTGTAGACGGTCGTGTGATGGTCAACGGGAATAAGGTGTCTGTTTTGGGGACAAAAGTGAGTCTTCAAGATCATATTCAAGTGGATGGGCATCTAATAGAACGCTCTGAAGGGCTACACTATTATCTTCTCAATAAACCAGTCAGCGTGATTACCAGTGTTAGTGATCCGGAGGGACGTCCTACCGTCGTTGAGTTAATGAAAGACGTTCCAGTACGGATTTATCCAGTCGGTCGATTGGATTATGAGACCTCAGGTTTATTGGTGCTTACCAACGATGGAGAATTAGCGCATCGCTTGATGCATCCAACGTATGGAGTCGAGAAAACGTACCATGTCTGGGTACAAGGGCCGGTGGGTATTAAGGCCCTTGAAAGCTTACGGCAGGGGGTATTTCTAGAAGATGGCAGCACAGCTCCCGCAAAAGTCTCGCGCGTGAGCGGTGCTGCCATGGGAACAAACAGTCAGTCTCAAGGTCATCATTTAGAAGTCTTAGAGGTAACAATCCATGAGGGGAGAAATCGACAGATCCGTCGGATGTTTGCAGCAATAGGGTATCCATTGGTTAAACTTGAACGAATAAGATTCGGCTCGCTTACACTGGAGCCTTCCCTTGCTAAAGGTAATTACCGAGCACTAACCAGTGAAGAAGTCGGGGAATTGCGTTCCCAAGTAAGGTTATAACCTTATCCCAGCCGGTGGATTGGGTGGTCAATTTTTGTGCTCCATTTTTCGATGTCTCTTCCGCCGTAGGAACTTAAAGTGTTCGCTAATTTATTAATTTTTTCTTGGTCTGTTTGGATCAAAACGAGCCAATGTCCAGCGCCCACCTCTTGTTCGTAATGTTTTGCTCTGATTTCAGAAAGACCATAACCAACGAGCACTTCCACAAGTCCGTTACCCTGAGCTTGGTGCATGAGTTCATTCGCTAGCGGTCCAGCCACGACCACTTCACCCAGGTTTAGAACATCAAACGGTGGCGCCTGGACCAACCAAGAATTAAATATATCTGAGCTTACATCATTGGGATGATAAGCAAGCTCATTGGCTATTTCTTCTCGAAATTCCCCTTGATGGATAAATTGACTTCGAATCATCACAGATATCTTACTATTCGCTAAGGATCCACCTTGAATCTCCTGAATGGCCCCTTTCATTTGTTGAGAGCCTTTAAAAATAGCAATCGCTGTTTTACTCATTAAATTATCCTCCTTCAAGTTTATAGTCTATTGTTAGCTTCTTAAGCTTGATTTAGTATGTCCACAAATTATCATCACTAAAGCAAGTCGTGCAGGAGAAAATCTAACCCATGGAGAATATTTTAACGATGAATTAAAAAGCTATATTGTTTAAAATAGAGAAACGGAGAGAGCAATAATGAAGATCCGAATAGGAAATGAACTCCTTACAGAACACGTTCGTGTACGTATTCGTCTAGACTATGGCGGCGAATCGAGGAATGGACGCTTTTTCTTTGGAGGGAAGAGTAAAGAACAAATGGCAGAGACAATGAGGGCGCAACAGGTTGCTTTATTGCGCAATGTACCTTTGCAAGGGATTCTAATCGAAGATGTTGATTTAAGTATTGATGTTTATTCGGTTTCAAATGGGGAAGGCCGGCATAAACACGAGGTTGCTTATGCGCCCATAATATTGACGCTTAGAATTGAAAACCTTGACGAATTGCTCCCACTACTGATTAAACCTGAATTTCGTAAGATTGATTTCCTAAGCCCTGAAAATATCTCGCTTCACCGTTTGGACATGGAACGATTGCTTTTCCGCTTAAGTCAATCGTTTCAACAAGAGGTAAAATTGCTAGAAGAGAAATATTCGCGGTAAATAAATGACTTTCCTAACAAGTTGGGCACCTATAAAT
>DHWG01000177.1:26922-27160 GCA_002413075.1 Desulfosporosinus sp. UBA5188
TTGGACATGGAACGATTGCTTTTCCGCTTAAGTCAATCGTTTCAACAAGAGGTAAAATTGCTAGAAGAGAAATATTCGCGGTAAATAAGCAGACTTTTGACAAAAAAATAAATAATCCATTAATTATTCTTTTCACAAGAGCATTTAGATATTGAAATTTTCGTAACATTATATTAATATATAACAATAGGTGGTCTGACCGCAAACAAACGGGCAGTACAGTACCTAATCCTTGTAG
>DHWG01000188.1:0-563 GCA_002413075.1 Desulfosporosinus sp. UBA5188
AACGGCTCTCGTATTTTAAGATAGGCCTCCATCATCGGACCCCACTGTGCATTCACAGTTTTCGCGACTTTACCATAGCCGTACCCCGGTAAATCTACGAGAAACCACTGGTCATTGACCCCGTAAAAATTCAGCGTTTGTGTTTTTCCCGGAGTATTACCCGTACGCGCCAAGTTCTTGCGTCCCAGAAAACTGTTGATCAGCGACGACTTGCCCACGTTTGACCGTCCAGCCATTGCAATTTCTGGCAAACCACCGACTGGATACTGTTCATATTTAACTGCAGAAGCCACATATTCTGCCTTACGAATAACTATCAAGATTTGACCTTCTTTCGGAGATATTTTCATCTAATTTGAGTCTATGTACAACTAGTTAAGTCGCTGTTTGCGCACTTTGACGCAAACGCATGTCCCCTAAAATGAGCGTACCTTGCACGAGTCCCGTCATTCCTAACCAGGCTTACTCGCCTTCCAAGCAAAGAGGGTCCGCGATCACACGGCGAGAAGCCTTTGCGATCGTCGTAGCCAAACTCGGCTTTAACCCGCTTTCATCGGCAGGGC
>DHWG01000188.1:697-12093 GCA_002413075.1 Desulfosporosinus sp. UBA5188
GTCGAATGGCCGGGCACCCTGCCAACTTGCCTGAAGGGTTTAAAGCCCTAGTTTGTCACGACGACTGCATGGCTGAACAAGTGTCTCGCGACCCTGGCATGCAACAGAGGGCGTTCCTAGGACACGACCGGGCTCTCTTCGGCTCTTCCTTCGTTGGAGATCCCTTTTGACCCATATATGGAGTGCCGCTGGGCCTCTACCTGAGCTTCATCTGAATTAGCCAACGGTAAGAGCGCAAGTTTCAGAACCTCTTCGACGCGGCTTACAAAGTGGAATTCCATGAGTTTACGAACTTTTTCTGGAACATCTTCTTCCAGGTCTTTGCGATTTTCCTCAGGGAGTATCACAACTTTGATGCCTGCGCGGTGGGCTGCTAAAACCTTTTCCTTCACCCCACCGATGGGCAAAACGTTGCCACGCAAAGTTATTTCCCCCGTCATGGCTAGATCGGAACGTACGGAGCGCTTTGCCAAAGCGGAAGCTATCGCGGTGGCCATCGTAACGCCAGCCGAAGGACCGTCTTTGGGCGTAGCACCTTCTGGAACGTGGATGTGAAGGTCTGTTCGATCATAAAAGTCTTCTTCTATCCCCAGGTCAAGCGCATGAGCCCGTACAAAAGTCCAAGCCGCCTGCGCGGATTCCTTCATGACATCTCCTAGTTGACCGGTTAACGTTAATTTACCTTTTCCAGGTAAGGGAGTGACTTCCACGGTGAGTACGACGCCACCGACTTCAGTGAACGCTAAACCCGTCACGGCCCCGATTTCAGGTGCCTTGGCCGCTACTTGGAAGTGATAGCGAGGTGCACCGAGGGCCGATTCTAAATCTTCAACGGTCAGAGTATGCGGTTCCCATTCTTTTTTCACCCAATGAATGGCAACTTTCCGGAATAGATTAGCAACTTGCCGCTCCAGACCGCGCACTCCAGACTCCCTTGTGTACCCCTGAACCAGCTTCAGCACCACGTCTTCATCCAGGGTTACGATATCCTTATTGAGTCCATGCGCTTCCAACTGTTTGGGTATGAGATAGCGCATAGCGATATTGACCTTTTCATCTTCTGTGTAGCCACTCAGGGTAATAATCTCCATCCGGTCCAAGAGCGGACGAGGGATGGTGTGCAAGGTATTCGCCGTTAGTACAAAAAGCGTTTGAGATAAATCATAGGGGAGTTCCAGATAATGATCCGTGAAAGTACTATTTTGCTCTGGATCCAAAACCTCTAAGAGCGCTGAGGCTGGGTCTCCACGGAAATCTGAGGTCATCTTATCGATCTCATCTAAGAGAAACACCGAGTTACGGGTTCCTGCTGTCCGAACACCCTGAATGATCCGCCCGGGTAACGCCCCAATATAGGTCCGACGGTGTCCCCTAATCTCAGCCTCATCACGCAACCCACCTAAGGACATGCGCACGAATTTGCGATTTAAAGCCCTAGCAATTGATTTCGCCAAGGATGTCTTACCAACCCCTGGAGGGCCGACTAAGCATAGAATAGGGCTTTTCATTTTGGGTGTCAGTTTACGGATGGCCAAAAACTCTAAAATACGCTCTTTGATTTTTTCTAGGCCGTAGTGGTCCTCGTTCAAAATGTCCTCGGCCTTTTGAAGATCGATTTTATCCTTGGACATTTTCGACCAGGGAAGTGTCAGGATCCAGTCCAAATAGGTTCGCACGACGGTGCCTTCCGCTGAAGAAGGGGGCATTTTTTCTAAGCGCTCAATTTCTTTGATCGCCTTTTCCTCGACTTCTTTGGGGCACTTGGCTTTGGCTAGTTTCTCCCTTAATTCCTCTGACTCTACAAGTCGTTCATCCTTATCTCCCAATTCTTTTTGGATCGCCTTCATCTGTTCTCGCAAATAGTATTCTTTTTGCGCTTTATCCATCTGTTTACGCACTCGTTGACCAATGCGTCGTTCCAGTTCTAGGATCTCAATTTCCCGCATGATCAGTTCCGTTAGACGTTCCAAACGGAGTTCCACGGGCATAGCTTCCAAGATGGTTTGCTTATCTGGTACTTTTAAGTTCAAGTGTGACGCGACGATGTCGGCCAATTGCCCTGGCTCATCCACGGCTAATACCGTTCCCAACGTTTCGACAGGAACACGTTTACCCAGTTTAGCATATTCCTCAAATTGATGGGTCATACCCCGAATTAAGGTATCAATTTCTGGCGTGCGTGGTTTCTTTTCCTCAGGTAGTTCCTCAATCCGAACCTTGAAATACTTTTCTTCCTCTAAGAATTCGAGAACCCGCCCTCGTGATATGCCTTCCACCAAGACACGCATCGTGCCGCCGGGAAGTTTCAAGAGTTGCTTTATTTCAGCGACGGTACCCATGTCGTATAGATCCTCTGCTATCGGTGCATCAATCTCGGTCTCTTTCTGTGACGCTAATAGAATAATTCGATCGCCGAGCATGGCCTGCTCAATTGCCGCCATGGAGCGTTCCCTACCCACATCCAGGTGAATAACCATATACGGAAACACTAAAATCCCACGTAGCGGGAGTAATGGTAATTCGCGTTCTTTACTCACTAAATATACCCCCTAATTAGTCATCTGTGCTTTCTATTTTAAGATAATAAAAAGGCACACTAAATATAGTGTGCCAAACTTATTCTTGAACTATTCTAACATGTCTTGCCCCGTTCAGGCAAATTCACGAAGACGTTGGTTGCCGCTTTATTGACGGTGAAATCCATGCGACTCAAGATTTCTTCAAGGGGTGGATGCATCTCAATTTTTTCCAGGTTAATGTCTGAGATCATCGCCAATTCTAGAACTTGCGTAATCTCTTCCACGGGAATAATCTCGATCTGTTCACTATATTCCGCAAAACGTTCCTGCCAGTTCTCCTTCGGAATCAGAACCCTCCTGCAGCCGGCTTGTTTCGCGGCTTCGATCTTAGCAGCAACACCTCCGACAGGTTTCACACGTCCTCGGATGGATAGTTCCCCGGTCATTGCTAAATAATTATCCACTTTCTGCTGACGAATTGCGGAAATAGTGGCCGTTGCAATCGCAATCCCTGCGGATGGACCATCGATGGGTCCTCCGCCGGGAAAGTTCACGTGAATGTCAAAATTACGCGGTTCGATTTTCATTTGACGTCTTAAGACGGTCAGGACATTTTCCACGGAACTGCGGGCCATGCTCTTGCGGCGAGTCTTCTTTCCTTCGCTGCCTTGTTCTTCTTCCTCGACAATCCCGGTCACCATGAGGACACCCGTGCCCACAGCGACGGGCAGTGCGGTTACTTCCAACTCCAAAAGCACGCCCATATTCGGTCCGTAAACTGCCAGTCCATTCACCGCTCCTACACTGGCCTCCAAGGGCACTTTTTTATCCGGGCGAGGTGAATATTGCCCTGTTGTGACCACCCATTCTACGATTTTCACGTCAATCTCCGGTAATTGATCGGTGAGAGCGACCCCAGCGGCTAGCTGAACCATATTGACCGCTTCACGGCCATTAGAGGCATATTGTTTGATCACATCGATGGCGGCAGGGGTAATGGGCATTTCCATTTTTGCCGCCGCTACACGGGCAATTTCAGAGATTTCATCGGGCAGTAAACCCCGGAAATATACCTCCAAGCACCGAGAACGAATCGCGGGTGGAATTTGTTCTGGACTCCGGGTGGTCGCCCCTACGAGACGAAAATCTGCCGGAAGACCATTTTGAAAAATATCGTGGATATGTTGGGGGATATTGGTGTCTTCAGAGCTATAATAGGCACTTTCCATCGTTACTTTGCGATCCTCTAGAACTTTTAAGAGCTTGTTGATTTGAATGGGATGAAGTTCTCCAATCTCATCGATAAATAAAATTCCGCCGTGGGCTTTGGTAACCGCCCCTTGTTTCGGTTGAGGAATTCCCGCCAACCCCATGGCTCCTGCGCCTTGATAAATTGGGTCATGGACCGAACCAATTAAGGGATCCGCGATTCCTCGTTCATCAAACCGGGCAGTCGCTCCGTCTATTTCCGTGAAATGCGCGTTTTGTTTAAAGGGTGAGAGTGAATTCTTCTTAGCTTCTTCTAAGATTAATCGTGCGGCCGCAGTTTTGCCCACTCCGGGCGCTCCATAAATCAGTACATGCTGCGGGTTCGGACCGCATAAAGCCGCCCGTAAGGCTTTTATCCCCTCTTTTTGCCCAATAATTTCCTCGAAATTAGTGGGACGAGTTTTTTCCGACAAAGGGGTGGTTAAAACAATCTTTCGCATCGTTTGTAATTTTTCTAGTTCCTTACGTGATTCTCGTTCAACCAAGGTTTTGTTTCCCCGTTGGGACTTGAGCATGCCCCAAAAATATAGCCCTATAACGACGGTGAAAACCAACTGAACGACCATCGCTAGACCGCTGAAACCAATCATATCTCTTTTCCTCCCTATCCTGAGCAATCTCACTGGTAATAGTATTGCCACAAAATGGGAAAACAATAACACCGGAGCAGCTATTTTAGCGACTCCGGTGTTAGGTATTTTTGCTGTGATCAACTAAACTTCAGAGGTCTTAAAACACCCCCTGAATTAAGTCTCCTTTAGGCGGATTCTTCCTTCTTGCCTTTTTTGGGTTTTTCAGCGACGACGAGAAGGGGTTCTTCTTTCTTCGAGACTACGTCCGGAGTGACGACGCATTTTGTGACATCGTTCCTAGACGGTAAATCATACATCACGTTGAGCATGATATCCTCGACAATAGCCCTTAAGCCCCGTGCTCCTGTGTTGCGACGAATGGCTTCTGTGGCGATCGCAGAGAGTGCGGCTTCTTTGAATTCCAAGGTGACTCCGTCAAGCTCCATCAGTTTTTGGTATTGCTTAACCAAGGCATTCTTGGGTTCTGTCAAGATGCGCACTAACGCCGATTCATCCAACGCCTCAAGTGTTACGATCACCGGTAGACGTCCTACGAACTCAGGGATTAGCCCAAATTTCTGAAGGTCTGAAGGCAAAATGTCTTTGAGGACTTCACCAACATTAGACTCAGTTTTATTTTGGATGGTTGCTCCAAAGCCCATAGTTTTTTGTCCTGAGCGGTTCTGAATGATTTTCTCAATACCGTCAAACGCTCCGCCGACAATAAAGAGAATATTGGTGGTATCCAACTGAATAAATTCCTGGTGCGGATGTTTGCGTCCACCTTGTGGGGGCACGCTGGCAACCGTTCCTTCAAGGATTTTCAGCAAGGCCTGTTGAACGCCTTCTCCAGATACATCGCGCGTAATGGAGGGGTTTTCAGATTTACGGGCAATCTTATCGATTTCATCGATGTAAATAATACCCTTTTCTGCTTTTTCCACATCATAATCAGCGGCTTGAATTAATTTGAGGAGAATATTCTCTACATCCTCACCTACGTATCCTGCTTCTGTAAGTGACGTGGCATCAGCTATGGCAAAGGGAACATTAAGGACTTTAGCCAGCGTCGAGGCGAGCAAAGTCTTTCCTGAACCAGTGGGTCCTAGCATAATGATGTTTGACTTTTGCAATTCAACATCATCAATTTTCATGCCTAGATTAATCCGCTTATAATGGTTGTATACTGCGACTGAAAGTGCTTTTTTCGCTTGATCTTGGCCAATAACGTATTGATCAATAATCGCCCGAATTTCCTTTGGTTTCAGTATTTCCCCAATTTCAACGCCTAAGTCGTCAGTCAGCTCTTCCTCTACAATTTCATTGCAGAGTTCAATGCATTCGTCACAAATGTAGACGCCTGGACCAGCCACCAATTTCTTGACTTGCTCTTGAGTTTTACCGCAAAACGAACATTTTAGTTGGTTTTTGTCGTCGGTGTACTTTGCCATCCTCTCACCTCTATACCTTAGAATTTCCCTCACGTGGTTGATTATGCATTTTGTTCTAATAAAAAGTTGACCGTTTTGTCACTGATCAAACTTTGTTTATAGAACTCGATTTCCCCACGTTCGATGAGGGATTGCTTGAGTTTCTTGGCGTCTTGTTTGTGACGCTCACCCAATTTTTGGATCTCTTCATCTACTTCGTCTTCCGTGACCTGAATTCCTTCTGCTTTGGCAATTGCTTCTAAAACTAAATCTGTTTTGACACCTTCCGCGGCTTGAGGACGCAAGCGTTCAAGCATAACTTCCTCTGTCGTGTTGGAAAACTGGTAATACTGCTCAATGGTCATTCCTTGCTGAGATAGATTACGCTTTAAATCCTCCACCATGGCTTTGATTCGCTCCGTAAACATGACTTCAGGAATTTCAACGCTGGCATTGTCTACCACTTTAGAAGTGATCGCTTTAAGATGATCTCCTTTAGCCTGGCTTTCACCCTGCTTCAGTAATTTATTCCGCAAGTCGGCTTTCAATTCATCAAGTGTCTCAAATTCACTAACATCTTTTGCAAATTCATCATCTAGGGCCGATAATTCTTTGCGTTGGATCTTTTTGATGCTCGTTTTAAACACAGCCTCTTTTCCTGCCAGCTCTTCACTATGATATTCAGCAGGGAAGGTAACGTTGACATCAACATGTTGTCCGATTTCAGTTCCAATTAAACCTTCTTCAAAACCAGGGATAAATGTACCGGAACCAATCGCTAGTTCATAATTTTCTGCTTTTCCGCCCGCGAAGGCCACATCGCCTGCAAAGCCTTCAAAGTCTACGGTGACTGTATCGTCGTTTTGAACCTTGCCTTCGTCAAGTGTCATCAGACGGGCGTGTTGTTGCTGTTGGTTTTTCAGTTCTTCCAGCACTTGATCATCCGTAACGGTCGCTGCATCTTGCTCAATATGTAGTCCCACATATTCACCCAGCTCAACTTCAGGCTTGACGGTTACTTTTGCTTTGAAGATCAGATCCTTGCCTTCTTCGATCTGTACTAGGTCCACTGCCGGTCGATCCACAGGATCGATGCCACTTTCTACAACGGCTTCAGCATACGCTGGTCCAATCAAATGATCCAACGCTTCGTCGTACAGCGCTTCCTTTCCCACATGAAGTTCAACCATCTGGCGCGGGGCTTTACCTTTACGGAATCCAGGGACATTCACCTTTTTAGCCAAGGTTTTGGCGGCTTGTTTCACGGCTAGTACGAATTTTTCTGCCTCGACGGTTACTTCTAAAGCGACAATATTTTTTTCTAATTTTTCTACTGAGACTGACATATATTCTCCCCCTTAAATTACTATTTATTCTATGTGCAAGGCAGCTGCGGGATTCATCGATAGTCTTACCTATTATTAAAGACTACAAACCCCTACTTAAGCCATATACATCGTAAGAATTCCGTGTTGATTCGGCATAATAACCTGAAATCTACCGAAAGCGGGATTATTTCGCTCTCTGTTTTTCCAAGTCAACATTTCATTGACATCCTTTACGGATCAAATCTAACAAAATCACTAGTCAATTGTAACAGACTTACACCTCATAATCAAATTGTGTGGATTTTACTTGCGACCAGCTTGTCTCGACTAATCCATACCAACATGGTCTTATTCCCCAGTCGATCATTTTTGCGATTTTTCCCGGCCGGATGATACACTCGCATGATCATTTTCTGGAGCCAAGCAATTCCCCGACCTCTCCAAGTCTCTGGTAAATCTTGCACAGTAAACCCAAAGGCTTTAACCCCACGGTGAAGTAGGGTCTGGGAGACAAACACCTTGATAGAGTCATACGTCGGGTCTTCCGCGACATACTGAGCGAGTCCGGGAAACGATTCTCGAATTTGGTGCATCACTTTAAGGGCTGTTTTCTGTATATCCTGCCCTTTTGCTTGCATTCGAATATTATCAAGATGAATTTCCCCCACTATATCCCCTGCAGCCGCCAACAGCTTTCCATCGTCGCCATAAAGGTTGGGGCCGTCATACGTGCTCTTCTCTAAGCGAAAGATATTCGTGGCGTCAATTCGTTCAACACCGTGGCTACTCGCATAGTAATGCTCCCATTTTTCCCAGGCTCGAAAGATCAATCTTCTTCCTAGTTTCCAAACTGGAAATTCCAAAGAAACTAGGGGCAACTTCAGCTCATGGACAATTCGAACACACAACTGTTCTAAGGCTATAAGAGAGTTTTCACGCGCCCCTAATTCTCCTCCGCTGTCATGCATTACTACGATAGTTCCTTCATTAATACTCCCCAGAATCCTCTCTGTGATTTCTTCTGGCGAGCGTCGCGCTTCCCAGTCATGCCCTTCAGCATTCCACAACACAGCTCGCATCTTGTGTTGCTTCAACCACCACCAGGTCATCAGGTTAAAGGTCCCCCAGGGCGGGCGCATCAAGGTAATTTCACGCTCTGAAAGTTGTTCCAGAATACGGACGCTTTCCGTCCATTCCCGTGAAGTCCTCCGGGGTGAGGTAAACCAAGCATACTTGTGGTTAAGCGAGTGCACTCCTATCAGGTGGCCCCCTTCTTTGACCTGCTGCACTAAACCGGGATACTTTTTCGCCTTTTCCGCCACCATAAAGAAGGTTGCACAAACGTGATATTTCTCTAAGACCTTAAGTATCTGTGGGGTATATTCTGGATCCGGCCCGTCATCAAAGGTCAGGGCAACACCTGGGCCAAATTGACGTCTCCAACTCCCGATTCCCAAGCGGTGTAGAAACAAATCGGGAATGACCGTATATAAAGCCACTCCCGCCAGAACTACACTTAAAAGCACGAATCCCCAGCTCATGCTTTTCTCCTCAAGATGTATCTTTCTCTACGCGTTCCCACATTCGTGGCAATCTTTTGGGTGTTTTGTAGGGTTTGGGTGTTCTGAGGTTGTTCTAAGAGTTGCAACATACTTTGGACCGCTAGTTCAGCCGCCCGACCTGGTACGGCTAGTTCAGCTGCCCGACGCATTCGTAACAAGTCCTTTGAATGTTTCAGGAGCGCGAAGATTATTTCTTCTAATTCTTCTTCGTTCTTGGCCGTCCGACCTGCTCCTATGTCTTCCAGGTAACGGGCGTTTTCCTCTTCCTGTCCAGGTATTGGCCTAAAAATAACCAAAGGCACGCGTTTCGTCAAGGCCTCAGAAACGGTTAAACCACCGGCCTTTGTAATAATCATATCAGCAGCACTCATCAATTCCTCGACATTTTTTACAAATCCAAAACGAGCGGCCGGATTTTTCCCATTGGCCATCAAAGGATCGAGTGCTTTATAAAGTTTCTCATCTTGTCCACAAACAATCATTGTTTGCACGGGGAAGTCTGACTCCACCAGGAATTTGCAGATCCATTTCGCCCCACCCAAAACGCCATACGCTCCCCCCATGACTAGAACCGTGGGAAGATGGGGTTTCAAATGTAGCTTCTTCAAGATTTCTTGCCGATCCAAGGTCCATTCGAACTTCGGGCTGACTGGAATTCCTGTAATTCGAATCGAACTGGGAGGAATGCCTCGCGCCACCAACCCATCGTAAACACTCTCACACCCTACAATATAAAGGTCAACCCCTGAATGGATCCACTGGCTGTGTACCGCATAATCTGTCACAACGGTCACCAAGGGGACATTTAAAATCCCTTTAAGCCTCTGTTGCGCCAAAACACCGGCGACTGTTGGATAGGTACAAATCACGAGATCAGGTTTTAAAGACTTAATTAATTTCACAAATTCACGTCTGCCTAAACCATTCAAAAAGCGTTGAAACAAGGAATCAGGGGGGATTTTTGAGGTACGATAGTAAAATTTACCCCAAAGTTTCGGGGTATATTTAATTAGTTCAATATAAGTGCTCTTAATAAAAGAATTAAATGTTTTACTAAGAAATGCTCCAAAATCTAAATGCGTAATTTTTACATTTGACTCCTTGATACGCAGCTCCTCCATAATTGCTTCAGCTGCTCTCACATGACCGGCGCCAAACGACGCTGAAAAGATCAACACATTCAATTGCTCCACTTACAAACCTCCTTGTTACGACCCATCTAGTTATGACCTATCTAGTTACGACCATTATAGCGTTATATACGTAATTTACCAAATTATATGGCGCATGCCTCTCATGAATAATGGGTATGATAACTTCACTAAAAACAACCCCTTGAGGTCAAGAAAGGAGAAGGAATATGATCATTGTTGTTCTCAGAACCTTCATTTTATACACCCTGGTCATAGTGGCCCTTCGCCTGATGGGAAAAAGGGAAATCGGCCAATTGCAGCCTTTTGAATTGGTTGTTATTATCATGATTTCCGAATTTGCAGCCATACCCAGTCAGAATGTTGGGATTCCGCTCCTCAGCGGCATCATACCCATCCTTGTTCTCCTACTGACCAATTTAATATTGGCCTGGATTTCTTTAAAAAGTGAAAAGGCTAGGGCCATTATTTGTGGCACGCCGAGTATACTCATCCAACGAGGAATAATCTCAGAAATAGAATTGAAGAAAAATTGTTATAACTTAACCGACCTGATCGAGGAACTGCGCATTAAAACCGTCCAGAACATTGCTGACGTTGAGTTTGCTGTTCTAGAAACCAATGGTCAACTAAGCGTTTTTACCAAATCTCAAAAACAGCCAAGTAATCCTGAAGATTCTCAGATAACAACCCATTACGAAGGATACGAGGGGTATGATGGCTTACCTCTAACGATGATCATGGACGGTAAACTGAATACAAATAACCTTCAGCAAGGCAATAAAGACCTTAAATGGTTAAAGGGTGAACTTAAGAAGCATTCCATTGACAAGATCGAAAATGTTCTCTTAGCAAGCCTTGATTCATATGGGTCACTTTATGTGCAAGCAAAGCAGCACTAATCAAAGACAGACATATAGATAGATAGATAGAAAAGCGAGGTGAACCTATTGCGCACTGTGCCAGCGATTATTATCCTTGTTGTTATATTATTAGGAGGCTCATTTACGACATCTCGGTATCTTGAGACAACGGCCATGTCTTTGGGGGCCGAGATTGAAGCTGTCGAACAATCGATCTCCACCCAGCAATGGGAGGTGGCCCAAAATGAACTGAACCTTGCCCATCAAAATTTAGAGAAAAACAAAACCTGGTGGACGATCCTCCTTGATCATCAAGTGATCGACAACATCACCATGAGCATGAACCGTATCGATAAGTACATCGAAACCCATGATGTTTCATTGTCTCTAGGGGAAGTGTCGGCGTTGAAACTCCAGGTGGATAATATTTTGGAGACAGAGAATTTCAGCTTACAAAACATATTATAATCCTAAGAAAGAAGCCTTTTTGAGCAACCATTGCACATGGATATTCCCTTGATTGACGAAATGGCCTCCAATATACAGACATAAGAAAGCGGCTTTAACTGATTGATCAGCTAAAGCCGCTTTCTTATTAACAACTTATCCGTACCCGTATCCTTACCCATACGCTTATCCTTATGCCCCTTATGGCCGAAGAAGATGGTATTAGTCATTCGACTAATATAGAAATAACGTCAA
>DHWG01000188.1:12296-13850 GCA_002413075.1 Desulfosporosinus sp. UBA5188
CCTTTCCTTTGACGAGCCACACAACACAAAAAACGAACTGATTTCTCAGTTCGCCATGAAACTTCGTGAGTGGTGCGGGAAACAGGACTTGAACCTGCACGGTCTTACCCGCTGGAACCTAAATCCAGTGCGTCTGCCAGTTCCGCCATTCCCGCTTAATGATAATTGTTGCAACAGAGGAAATAATATCATAGTTCCGACAAGATGACAAGTAAATATTTCATAGTTAGTTTAATGGCTGGGGTGGCTGGATTCGAACCAACGAATGCCAGAGTCAAAGTCTGGTGCCTTACCGCTTGGCGACACCCCAATGTATTAAACTATACCATGGAATATGAGCAACCCAGTTAATATATCCATAAATTGAACTAATATTTATCCAAGGGCTAACGACCACTGATCTTACAAATTCCGAGTGAGATCAGCGCTTAGGACATGCTCTGCATTAGCCAAAAATATTCTATGATTAAGATGAGCAGATTGACACCGACTAAAGCTAGTAAATTCCCAAACCATTCCTTAGGGTAATCCCAATAATAATAAAGGATATTAAAAATAACAAGGAAAAGTGAGCAGATAGCCCAACGAGTATAAAGTGCCGACTCTGGCGAGAATATATGAACAAACCATAAGAGTGGGAAAAAAATAAATACGCTCATAAATGTAATCATCGTATATCCAATTAAACGGCGAAGATCATTAGCATCGGGCTTTACTTTGCTCACCAGCTCTCCCCCTCTACTCCGTCGTGATCTTACCATTATTATACCATGATTTACCTTGGAGGATATAGACAATTTACTTGTAGAGTCGTTTCCCGACATAAAAGGGTACGATTCATTGTGCTCTACCGGAATTAAAAAAGCGGCTCAGATGAGCCGCTTAGTGATAATTTATTTATTTATGATCCCGACGATTGTTGTCTCCACCCTTGTTTGAGTCGTAATCTCCTTGTTGGTTCTGTCCATCTTTATTTTCTGAAGTCCGGACTGTTGGGTGGCTTAGGTTCTTTAATTTTTGGTTCACTTCTGATTGTATTTTTTCTGTACGCTGGTTGTCTTTTGCTTTTGGATCAGTGATACATTTATCTTCATTATCTTTTCCATTAACAGCGGTTTTAAAATCTGTTAAGGCCGCTTTGGTTTGTTTTTCCAAATCTTTCTTCTCGGTATCAGTCGGCACGACTGGAGTCACTGCTGGGTCAACTTTTGCTTCTTCCTTTTGGATCTTAGCAACTGCTTTTTGCATGGTGCGCACGACATTAAGTGCTAATTTTTGAGCGGCTTGAGCAGGAACCTTGTCGATGAGAGCCGTCAAAACTTGGATATTTTTTGCATCAACATCTGCTAGTGCTATGGTAAGGGCTTTAGCTATTGCAGAGTCAGGATCTTCAGCGGCTGTGAGAAATGCCTGAGCCTTGGCTATTTTATCTTTGTACTCATTAAATGCTATCTTGCATGCTTCGACATTTCCGTCTTTCATGTATTGTTGCGCTTGCGCTAATTTCCTAAGTGCATGCCGTTTATTTAACTCGCCTTTACGTGCCGGGTCAAA
>DHWG01000188.1:14178-20499 GCA_002413075.1 Desulfosporosinus sp. UBA5188
GTAACAACTTCAGCGGTTGGGACTGGAGTTACGGCTTCGGAGGCTGTAACTGTGCTGGCGATTGCTACTGGAGTCGTAGGTATGCCTGCCTGAGCGATTACTGAGCTGAGTGGGAATGCCAGGAGGGCAGCCGCTAGGGCAATACCGATTGGCTTTTTGTTCATCTTCATTTTATTCCTCTTTCCTTTAATTTAGTTGGATAAACTATAACGGCCCATGTTCTTAAGCAAAGGCTCTTTGGGCTTTTTATTAACCCTTACATAATACTCTACGATACGCGAAAGCTTTTTAAGGGGGTCTCTAGCGGATTTATTGCAATAATAGGAGAAATCGGTCAAATCATAGTTTCACATTCTCTAAATCAAGTAACCAAATTCAGCCTATTTGCTTTGATTTCTCACCCCAATTTTAGGATGTCGTCACTCTATTATTCGGAGCTCTGGATAAATTAAAGAAGATGTTTCCCGTTCAATTGAACAGGAATCATCTTCTGAGTGTCGCGTAGCCTTTATTAAGTTATCTTCGATACAGGGTCCATGTTATATAGCTCTATATAGCTCGTCTTTTATTGAGGAAGTATCCTGCGCTCCAAATCAAAATTAGCGCAATAATACCCAAGACCAGCCAAATCCAGGTTTCCTGAGAGACGCCTAAAAATACAAGTGCTGTTCCGACATAATAAGGAATCATCGATAGAGCGGCTGTCCAAAGGTATGTCCAGAGTTTCATAGACGGCATTGCGCTGGCTATGTAATTTACCGCAAACGCTGGAATAGGAAGTAGGCGGGCCATTAATAATCCCAGCGACCCTTTTCCCTTGATCCAGTGATCCACGACCTCAAACCGTTGGGGAGAGATCAGTTTTCTTATGAACATTTGACCGTAGACACGCACTATGATAAAGATTGCGACGGCACTAAGTGTTGAACCCAACCATGCAAAAAAAACGCCTTCATAAGTACCGAAGATTTTGAGGTACATAACCACAAGCCCTTCAGAGGGTATTGGCGTCATACATAAAGCGGCCATTAAAAGAATTGCAAAAATAACTCCCCCCAGCCCCCATTCTTGGATCATAACTGAGAGTTCATTTCGTCTATCCAAGTAGAAAAACGCTGCTATAAGCGAAACAAAGACAGCGATAATTATTCCAGTCCAGGCATACTTGCGGATCGTTCCTTTGCCCCCAGTAGTCAGAGTCATTGGTCATTATCCCCTCCTTATCACCTATCTAAAAGTTTCGAGAGATTATCGCATTAATGTGAGTTTCCTAGCTCTGCTTACTTCATTATAACCTATATTTGATCAGTCTATGAAGCTGACAAAATCTTTACAATTAGTAGAACTAATCTTAACAGCCTCCTATAGAAATACCTGCATAATACCCTTTACGGAGTGTGAAGGAAGGATGGTCTTAAATAATCTATATTTTGCTACTTTATTTTATATGTTACCATATTTAACTCAATAAAAAGCCGGCTCTCCTCAACCTCGAAGGAATGCTGGCTTTTGCTTGCGTCTTACTAATAGACGTTGCGGTGCTCATTGAGCGTCAAGATATATAATTTGGGCTAATAAAGTTTTCAGGCAAATAAAAAGCACCGAGAATTAATTCCCGGTGCGACTTTAACGTTATGGGGTGGATGATGGGTCTCGAACCCACGAATGCCGGTACCACAAACCGGTGCGTTAACCACTTCGCCACACCCACCATAAGATTTGAATTATTGGTGCGCCTGGAGAGATTCGAACCCCCGACATCCTGCTTAGAAGGCAGATGCTCTATCCAACTGAGCTACAGGCGCAAGGATTACGGCTGTCAAGCCAGGGTTACCATTTCAATCGAGGAAAATTGGGAAAATCATGGTCGGGGCAGAGGGATTCGAACCCCCGGCCTCCTGGTCCCAAACCAGGCACGCTAGCCAAGCTGCGCTATGCCCCGATAGGTGACTTGATCAGTATAGCTTATCTGTATCTATTCGTCAAGAAGAAACTTAGGAAATATTTTTCAACATAGGCCGCGATGATTTGTACGTCTTTATTGACCTATGTGTCGACCTTTTGGCGCCCTTTAAGCGCTTGCAAAATTGGGATGACTTTACGAAAAGCTTGAGCTCTATGGCTTATTGTATTTTTCTCACTCAAAGTGAGTTCAGCCATCGAGCGAGCAAACTCTGGCAGATAAAAAACTGGGTCATAGCCAAACCCATCTGATCCTCGTCGTTCGGTCAATATTCGTCCTTCGACAGCACCCTCTGTCAGATACTCTTCCCCAAAAGACGTTGCCATAACCAGCGCACAACGAAAACGCGCCGTTTTTATGTCCTCGGGGATCGTTTCTAAGGCATGAAGTAGTTTGTCAATGTTGCGTTCATCATCTTTAGGTTCCCCAGCATAACGGGCCGAATAGACTCCTGGGGCGCCACCTAAGGCATCAACTTCCAAACCTGAGTCATCGGCAAGGGCAATCATCCCTGTTCTCTGCGACGCTGCTCTGGCTTTAAGGGCCGCATTGTCTGCGAAAGTCACCCCAGTTTCCTCCACGTCTTCCCAGTCGGGGAAATCGAGTAAAGAAAGCACTTCAATGGCCTCATCTCCGAGAAATTCTCGAAGCTCTCGGACTTTTCCTTGGTTTTGAGTCGCCAGTATTATCTTCACGCGGTCGTTTCCACTGCGGACTTCTGCACCTCCATCAAAGTGCGGATGCCTTTTTCGGCAAGTTCTAAAAATGCATCTAAATCTTGACGGTCAAAGGGGGTTTCTTCTGCGGTTCCTTGGATTTCCACAAACTTACCGGAGCCAGTCATGACAATATTCATGTCTACCTCCGCTTGTGAATCTTCTTCATAGGCTAGATCTAGAACTGCCTGACCCCGAACCTTCCCCACGGAAATGGCCGCAAGTGTATCTTGAATTGGATTAGTACGAATCAGTTTCTTTTCCATTAAAAACTGAACTGCGTCAACCAAGGCAACGTAGGCTCCCGTAATGGCAGCCGTACGGGTTCCGCCATCGGCTTGCAGAACATCACAGTCCAGCCAGATGGTGCGTTCGCCAAGCTTCTTTAAATCAACCACGGATCGTAGGGCTCGTCCGATTAAACGTTGAATTTCCATCGTTCGACCGGTGAGCTTACCTTTGGTCGCTTCACGTTGGGTCCTAGTCTGCGTGGCCCGCGGAATCATCGCGTACTCCGCAGTAACCCAACCCTTGCCTGAGCCTTTCTGAAAGTGAGGTACTTTTTCCTCTACGCTGGCGGTACATAAGACCCGAGTCTCCCCGATCTCAATAAGCACCGAACCCTCCGGTATATTTGTAAACTGTCGTGAAATTTTTACAGTACGTAATTCATCATAAGCCCTACCGTGAGCACGTTGCATAGTAATAACCTAACCTTTCTTTCTCCTAAGTGTTTTTTACATATTTTAGTTTATCAGAATAGAAGGAGAAACGCTAATTCCACCGTTAAGTATGGTTGGAAGAGGTCGAACTATTCGGGTTGCGCCCTCCAAACAAATTAATGGAACGGTTTGGCGTTGTTTCTTCGCCCACAATACCTGCTATCGTATAAAGATTGGCGATAGAGTCGTACCGGAATTCCTTAAGTAAGTGAAAACCTTTAATTTCGCTGGTTCTCCGAATATGAATGCGCGGACCTGTGCAAGGGTAAAGCATTTCTCCGACCCGAATGTGTGCGTCATCGGCAAAGCCTATGGGTAAGTCAGCCTTTATTAAATCTAAAACACGTTGTTCCACTAAGTCTAAATCTATATCCGGTTTTTCTGGCAGTTCTAAAACAAAGCCGTGTTTAATGTCGCTATGGACTTCAGGCTTGGGCAAGCCCATTTCCTCAAGGATCATCGACGTAATGTCTTCGGCACTATGAGCCATTCGACGATACTTAATCGACTCAAAAACAATCGCTGCGATACTGCTTGGCTCCGGTCCGAACACGGTGGGGCGTGTTACAATTACTTCTTCTCCTACGCCAATCAATACTTCAGCATTAATTTCCAGTTGCTCATAAACAAGATCAAAATGTTCGATGACCACGCGATGTCCCGTTGATATTGCTTTCTTAATAGCTTCGGCAATTTTCCAAGGCTGGGTAAATGCGGATTCGAAACGGGCATCCAAATGGTAGGTGTGATAGCGGAAACGTCCACAATCTGCATCTTCCATTAAGGGCAACGGTCGAATATTAATTCCATCGTCATCATTCGTTAGTTCTAACCCCGGAAACATTCCTCGAATGAGCAACGACTTTCCTGCCCCAGCATCTCCCACAAACCCAATCAACTTGTCCTCAGGGCTTAGGTAACGATGTTGAATATTCGTTCCCAAAAATAGCAGCCGTCTCCTCCCACGTGGCGCAAAGTAGACCGCCTGCATTAAATGCTCTTGAACAAACATGGTCAAAGTCCATACCTCCCTTGCTCTTTCTATATTAATCTTGCCTATTATATTATTTTCTAACACCCACTATTATGCCACGCAGCCTTAGAGGTGATTAATAATAAAAAATATGAGCAGGATTAGGGGTTGATGAATTAAATAGATACCTAATGAATTGCGACTTAACCATTTAATCAACTTAGAATTTAGTTGAAAGGAGAATAGAGGTTCCGTCCGCTGTGCGTAAAAATACCTATAAGCTAGGATTCCTAAGAAGGTCACTGCTAGATAAGGAAAAAGAGGGTAATAATCGATGGAACTAAACCCATTATACATAAGGCCAAAGGGAAGCAATAAACTTGTTGTTAGCACTTGCTCTTTGAACCAGAATCCAAGCACGGCGGATGACCCCGCAAGGCCCCATAGAGTCCATGAAGGCAAGGTGAGTAGGAGTGGAGACAAGATCATTGCCACGCCTAAAAAGTGCAGAATCCCAAAGCGAATATATTCATCTCTCATAAACACGAAAGTGACCGCCGTGATGGCCATGCCATAGAACAGTACTTTTAGGCCTCTGCGGACGGGGGATCTGCTAAATCCGCTGGAAAGGCCGGAGATAAAGATAAAGAGTAAAGCGGAGATTTTTCCAATAGAGAACCAAAGAGGCGATTGATAGTCAATATTGACCCCGCCAAACTCCTTCAGGTCATACACAAAATGAAAGAGGACCATCAGTACAATCGCAGCAGCCCTTAGAACATCAATCTCCCCATGACGAATCTTCAATTCACTCTTCATTTTCCCACTCCCAACTGCGTCCTCTAATCTTTGAGCTTATACTTTTAAGCGCTGACTCACTGACACCCCATCTCCAAACGGCAAAACAGTCGTGGTAAAATCCGGATTCTGGCTAAGATCCTGTATAAATTGGCGCAAGCCATTCACCATTCGGTCATATTTTGGTGGGAATATACTTCCGGGAACCACCCAACCACGAAAAAGCACATTATCGACCACCATTACCCCTTCTGGGGCAATTAAGGGATAAATAAGATTCAAGTATTCTAAATATTCCCCTTTAGCGGCATCGATGAAAACAAAGTCAAACTTAGTCTCTAACGTGGGTAGGATCTTCCGGGCATCACCCTCTAAAGCCGTGATGCAGTTTTGAAGGCCCGCACGTTCAAAGTATTTAAGGGCCCTAGCACGTCGATCTTTATTCATATCAATCGTCGTGACATGTCCTCCCGTAGATTCCGCCGCACGCCCCAACCAGATTGTAGAATATCCGATCGCCGTGCCGATTTCTAAAATAGCCTGCGCTTTGCCCATATGTACGAGTAAATTAAGGAAATTCCCCACCATTGGCGTCACGACTGGGATGGTTTCCTTTAGTGCCTGTTGTTCCATTTCTTGAAGCAGTGGGTCTCGTTCACCCAACAGCGTCTCAAGGTATCTTTCCATTTCAAAAGGGTAAAACACAGCTAACTTCCCTTCTTGTTCACATGAATCTAAGCAACAGTTTTTTCCAATATTACTTTACCACAAAAATGGAGGATCGGGTAGGCGAGATAGGAAGGTGACCCGGCTAGTAAAGTACAAAAGCAAGAACGTCCCCAGCTTGCACCATATACAAAGAAGACGGTGCACATGAAATGTGCCGTCTCCCAAAAACCTAGTCGCCAAACACGAATACTCAACTATCTCCAAAGCAAGACTAAACATCCTACTTTCCGCGTCTCACGTCTCACGTTCTCCGTTCCAAGCCAGGGACGCAGTGTCACACAAGCGCGACGTCTTTACGAAAGCAGATTAGCAAACTTCCGTGTAAGCGACCCCAGATACGGGGTAGCGAACAAGGACGTGAGCTACCGCCATTGCGCCAAGGACGGCGCATATGGGGGTCTCTTATACACATCTCCGAGG
>DHWG01000149.1:0-3839 GCA_002413075.1 Desulfosporosinus sp. UBA5188
TGCGTAATAAAGCCCGCAGCTTTATTTTCACCACAGGTCTCCCACCGTCCGTCTTGGCTAGTGTGCAAGCAGCTCTTCAGGTTGTTCAAAAGGAGCATTGGCGAAGGGAAGAAGTTCTAGTCAAGGCTGCCTGGGTGCGCAGTGACCTGACAGAGGCCGGATTTAACCTATTAAACAGTCAAAGCCAGATTATTCCTATCCTAGTAGGGGATAATGCAGCGACTCTACAGTTCAGTAGCCGTCTGTTTGACGTAAATATATTAGCAATGGCCGTCCGACCGCCTACGGTACCCCTTAATACTGCCCGGTTAAGGTTAACCGTTATGGCGACACACAGCAACGAAGGCTTGGCTGGGGCTGTGGAGCACATTAAACGGGTTGGACGAGAATTAGGAATTATCTAGGAGGGGAGTGAATGGCGATACAAAATATAGTGCTTATTCACGGCTGGGCCTCGGATGGGAGTATCTGGCAGGATACCCAGAACTACTTGGAGCAAAAATACCCTGTATATATGTTGAATTTGCCAATGTCTAAAAATATATATAGTTATCGTGATGCTGTAATCGAGTTGATTGAGCATAAAGATCTGTATCAAGTAATGTTGGTAGGGTGGTCAATGGGCGCCCTTATTGCTATCCAAGTAACCCATCAACTACCTCATAAAGTACAAGGATTGCTATTAGTCAGTGGGACGAGCCGATTTCTAACTGACTCCCAGCTAACTTTAACAGAACCCTATAGTGGCGGCATTCCGGCTGCTTTAATAGTAAGGATGAAAAAGCGGCTAATTAAAAATCGTGAGCAAACAATCACCGATTTTTATAAACTGATGTTTAGTCCGCAGGAGGAGGCACAGGGATTAGCTGGAGAAATTATTGGCAGCGCTCTCAGCCGCGGACGGACTTGGGATCTAATTGAAGCCCAAGCTGGCTTAGATTTCCTTGCGGAAGCAGATGTCCGGGCAGAATTGAAGGAGATCACCTGTCCAACGTTGCTGATTCATGGTGAGCAGGATGAGATTTGCCCCATTGGTGGAGCCGAGTTTATTCAACGGCAGATACCCTGTGCCCAATTGATCAGTTATCCCTGGGTTGGCCATATTCCTTTCTTAACCAACTTTAAGGATTTTCACCGAGCTCTGGAGAGGTGGTTAAATAGCTATGACAATAAATAAAACGCAGATGCAAAAAAACTTTAGTCAAAACGCACTTACTTATGACCAATATGCTGTCGTTCAGAAGGAAATGGCGAGAGAGCTACTTCTTAAAATAATAAGTACAGGGAAATATTTTCGAAATATATTAGAAATTGGCTGCGGTACTGGTTTTTTAACTGAACTACTCGCCAAGGAATATCCATTGGCTCAAATTACAGCGACTGACATTGCACCAGAAATGATCGTTGTAGCAAGAACAAAGTTAGCCTTCTTCTCTAATATTGACTATTTTGTGGCAGACGGAGAAAACCCGATGTTGGATAACGTGTTCTTTGCTCCGCCTTTTGACTTAATTGTGTCAAGTGCAGTTTTCCAGTGGTTTACAGACTATGAAGCAGCCTTTACACAGTACCATACCTATTTGGAACCCGGTGGCAACCTGATCTTCAGCACCTTTGGAGCCGGTACCTTTAAAGAATTATATAGCTGCTTGAAAGACGGTCAAAAGGGTAAAGCCTCTTGTAAAATAGGTGACCCCAAAATTCCTAATAAGAAAGAGGTGTTTATTGAAAATAAACACCTCCAGAAGGTCATGTTAAATGCCGGATTCCAGTTTGTGGGTGTTGAAGAAGTCACCAAAATGGTGTATTTTAACTCCTCCCGGTACTTTTTGCGAGCCTTGAAAAGGATCGGTGCTAATAATCATTTGACCGAGGAACTGGCTGTTCAAGGATTGAGTTCTGGTATCTTTTCTCTAATCAAGAGCTATGATGCTATGTTTTTAGACGAGAGAGGAATTCCTGCCACTTATCAGTGTTTATTTGGTTTGGGTAGACGAGCAACTTGAAAATAATCAGCTTCGAACCTAACTCTAGCGGTTTTAGTGCAAAAGGAAATAAACAATTCCTACTACAATCGATGTGGAAATTCCATACACAAGAACAGGACCCGCAACCGTGAACAACTTTGCTCCAACACCCAAAACATAGCCTTCTCGCTTAAATTCCATGGCTGGTGAGACAATGGAGTTAGCAAACCCAGTGATCGGAACAATGGAACCGGCTCCTGCAAACTTTCCAATTTCATCATAAATTCCTATGCCTGTTAAGAACGCTCCAATAAAGACCATCGTTGCCGTTGCAGCAGCCGATGCTTCAAGTTGTGGCATCCCGAAGCTTTTATATAGATTAATGATCACCTGACCGATTGTGCAAATAATTCCTCCAACGACAAAGGCCCGTACCGAGTTTTTAAAAACAGTAGGTTTGGGCGTAAATTGCTTCGTTAACGTTTTATATTGTTCAGGTGTTATTGCGATCGTAGGCTTACGTATAGGGTGGTTAGCCATCCTGCTGCTTCCTCCTTCTTTAAGAGAGATAGACTAATAGGCTAAATGTATTTTTTCCATACTAACTAAATTAAATTGTACCTTTGCAAAGGAAGAGGACAACAGGTCATTATAAAGAGGCCCTAAATAGCGGTCAATCATTTGAGCCACAATTTATGGTCTATAACCTTCATTGATAATGCAAGTTCAGGTGTTTCCTTTGTATCCAATGAAGTCCTGTATCTTAGCAACGCAAACATAGGCCCAATAAATAATAATAGATAATATGTACGCGATATTGTCCATTTCTTAACCTTTTCATAATTTTAATTGCCAAGCACTTTTTAATGCTGTTGCAGTTAATTTCTCCTTAAACTATTCCAATTATTCCAAACGTTCATCTAACACTTATTTCTCGTTGTGCTTTTATTAAAAGCACTAAAGACCCCGCAAGTGATTGCGGGGCCTTTAGTTTGTTGTCTCTGTGAATGTTAATTCTACATTAATGCAAAGAACTCAATTCCCAGGCTTAAAGCGCCTGGGAATTGAGTTCTTTTGTTTGTGCCAGAAAAAAGAAAAGCTTTTGAACCTGTTAATTAATGTGAAAGCTACAATACACTGCAAACCCTTGCTGCATAGGGTTTGCAGTGTATCTTTATTGACGTGCTCAGTAGGGTTCGAATCTACGAACACTTGATTCGCAGTCTTCCTTCTAACAAACAAATGGATGACTGACAACTTGGGCCGAAAATGTTGGCATAATTAGTTCTTGGCTTTTAATAGTTCCTAAATTCCATAAAGGAAGATCCAATTCAAGTTCATTTTCTAATTTGACGGATCAGCGACAACAGAAACACGAGTCCGGTAATCGCCCAGGTTAGCATAAAAGAAAGACCCAGCCCGATGTTCGCGTCTACATAGTCCATTATGCTGTGGTTAACTAATGCCACGGCTAGCGGAGTTCCGCAAGCAATAATTATGCCTATAAAAATATAACGAGCAAATTTAGTTCGTTTAGGAATCGCATACGCATAGTACATACAAATGAATGAAATCAATAACAATAGATAAGATAACGAAGCATATAATGCAAGTCTACCCATCAAGTTCGTCAAGTATCACGCCTCCTCTCCAATTAAACATTTTAAGAGTGGTGTTTGATACATATTATCTGAAGTTTTGCACCCCTCTAAGCCCCAGCTTCTCTAATTTTCAGGTAGCTAATTCCATTATTGCCTTTTGATTATTACTGATTAACCAGCCTCTTCAAGGGCTTTTAGTTGATTACTAAGAAAGGAATTCTCAAATAGCTCCTTTAAATACTCATATTCCATGGAATTCCTAAATTCCAAA
>DHWG01000149.1:4084-4997 GCA_002413075.1 Desulfosporosinus sp. UBA5188
TCTATCGCCTGAAAAATAATGAGAAGATGCCGTGGAGATCGTTACTGCTGGTTATGGCCAAACAGTTTCAACGATTGGTGAATCCTACGAACGAAGTTGTAGACAAGTCCGCTTTTATTCTTGATGATACGATTCACGCAAAGACAGGTCGAAAAATTGAGCATATGACCAAGGTGTTTGACCATGTTGCAGGAAAGAAAGGCAGTAAATTAGGCTTTAAGAATTTAACGCTTGGTTTTCACGATGGTAAAAGTCTTACGCCTCTAGACTTCACCCTACAAGTTGAAAAACCATTAAAGAAGGCCCGACACCGCAAAGAACGGTTTAAAAAGCAGCGGGACCCCAAATCTGCGGGAGCGAAACGTATACAGGAACGCCATGTCAGCAAAATTACGAACGGTCTAGATATGCTGAAACGGGCTGTAAAACAGGGATTTCGAGCTAAATATGTCCTTGTTGACAGCTGGTTTAGCAGCCACGAGTTTATTCAAACGGTTCAACAATTAGGCAAAAAAACGATGTATTTGGTCTGTGGGGTTCGACAAGATGCGAGAAAGTATCTCTACAAAGGGAATTCCCTCAATGCCAGCCCATTAAAACCCGTCTTGAAAAGCGAAGGGACCGAAAGACGCTGTCGGAAACGGAATCTCCGTTATTTCGAAGTCCTCGTTGATTATGAAGGGATTGGGCCAGTCAAACTGTATTTTTGTAGGTTTCCCTACCAGAAAAAATGGAGACTGTTCCTCTCGACGGATATATCCCTTAGTTTATTAAGTATGTTGGAAATTTACAGCATCCGATGGACGATTGAAGTCTTTTTCAAGGAAACTAAGCAGCACCTAAAGCTAGGAACCTGTCAATCGAGGGATTTTGATGCTCAGATTGCTCACATCACGACCTGTTATCTCCTCTA
>DHWG01000124.1:0-168 GCA_002413075.1 Desulfosporosinus sp. UBA5188
ATAATTGGCACAATAATTGCTATATTACTATGTAGGACATGTCTTAGGGTGAGTATCATTCATTACAGTCCCTATAAGGAAGCGTTTTAGCGAAAAATAACATAGAAACAAGGAGGAAGAATAATGGGCGGGTATAATGGAAAAGTATTACGTATTAATCTCACAGAG
>DHWG01000124.1:502-11464 GCA_002413075.1 Desulfosporosinus sp. UBA5188
CAGGCGGATATTGGGGAGCACAGCTGAAGTTTGCTGGTTATGATATGGTGATCTTGGAAGGCAAATCAGCGAAACCTGTGTATATTGCCATTACTGACGACAAAGTGGAAATTAAAGATGCAGCGAATGTTTGGGGTAAGGATGTCTATGCCACAACAGAAGCTTTAAAACTTGAATTTGGAGATGACAAAGCGAAAGTCTTGACCATTGGTCCCGCTGGCGAAACACTTTCACTCAATGCAGCCATCATGAATGACCTCTTCCGTGCAGCAGGGCGTAGTGGTGTCGGTGCCGTCATGGGATCGAAAAATCTTAAAGCAATTGTGGTTCGTGGAACCGGTAAAGTCGTCAATGCGAATCCTGATGAAATGAAAAAAGTCTTGAGCGAGGCTTTAGGAAAAATTAAGGCGAATGGCGTTACAGGAGCAGGTCTACCAACCTACGGTACCGCAATCCTTGTAAACATTATTAATGAAAGCGGGATATTCCCGGTCAATAACTTCCAAGATTCGTATGATCCTAACGCTGAGACCGTCAGTGGAGAAACCATGACAGCAAATCACTTAATTAAAAAGGACGCTTGCTATCGCTGTCCGATTGCCTGCGGTCGTTACAGTAAATGGGAAGGCGGCGAAGGCGCTGGTCCTGAGTATGAAGCCGTATGGTCCTTTGGTCCTGACTGTGGCATCCATGATTATGATGCCATTCATAAAGCCAATGATTTATGTAACAAATTAGGGATGGATTCCATTTCAGCCGGCACAACCATTGCCACGGCTATGGAACTGGTTCAACGCGGATATATTAAGCCAGAAGAACTTGAGGGTATACCCCTGGAGTTTGGAAATGTCGAAGGAATGGTAGAATGGACGCGCAAAATGGCTTACGCTGAAGGCTTCGGAGCAAAATTAGCGCAAGGTTCTTATCGTCTGGCTGAAAGTTATGGTCACCCAGAACTCTCCATGACGGTTAAGAAACTTGACATTCCTGCCTATGACCCTCGTGGTATCCAAGGTCATGGACTTCAATATGCAACGAATAACCGCGGTGGTTGTCACGTTCGTGGGTATATGGTTTCTCCGGAAATCCTCGGCCTACCACAAAAACTAGATAAGGACACCCTCGAAGGTAAAACAACGTGGGTTAAGATCTTCCAAGATCTCACAGGCGTCATCGATTCCATCGGAATGTGTTTGTTCACTTCTTTCGCGCTCGGTCTGCCTGACTACACTGCGATTGTCAATGCAGTAACGGGTGAAAATTACACGGACGAGGAACTCCTCGAATGTGGAGAACGTATTTGGAACGTGGAACGTTTACAAAACTTACGAGTCGGTATGACCGCAGCCGATGACACACTTCCTGAACGTTTGTTAAAAGTGGCAATTCCAACAGGACCTTCAAAAGGAAGCGTGCACAGATTGCCAGAGCTTCTCCCTGCATACTATGCTGAACGTGGCTGGGACGAGGCTGGCGTACCAACACCTGAACGTCTTAAAAAGCTGGTTATATAAAACTAAGTATAGCTTATCGTAAAATTGGATAAAGCTAAGATATAGTGATTGAGGGGGGCCTATTTGGGTCCCCCTTTCGTAGTACCATGGTATAATAGACTTCAAAAGTCCCAGGTCGAGAGGAGGAGCAGCCGTGCGTGTGACCGTTAAATTATTTGCGACGTTTCGGGATGGTCGTTTTAAGGTTGAAGAAATGGAGCTTCCAGAAGGAACCAGCGTTCTGGGTGTCATTCAACCACTGAACATTAAACCGGAGGAATTGGCGATTTGCCTACGAAATGGGAAAGATGCTAAGGAAGATACGGTGTTAAATGATGGAGATACCTTAGCACTCTTTCCACCAGTCGGAGGGGGCTAAATGAAATTAGAAGGTCGTTATGATCGGAATAAGAAAACCTTGTCGGATGAAGATCAGCTCAAGCTGAGTAATTCTTGTGTTGCAATCGTGGGATGCGGAGGACTCGGGGGTTATATTGCCGAACAACTTGCTCGAATCGGGGTTGGCAAACTCGTGCTGTATGACGGTGACCGTTTTGAAGTGAGTAATCTTAATCGCCAAATTATGGCGACAGAACTCAATATAGGGCAGTGGAAGGTAGAAGCTGCCCAGGAAAGACTGCGAAGTGTGAATTCTGAGGTACAGGTCGATGTCGTGAGAGGCTGGTTTGAGGAGAAAAAGGCGCCTGATAGGTTACGTGACGTTGATCTGGTCTGTGACGCCCTAGATTCAAGAGACTCGCGCGTCATGCTAGAGCGGGTCTGTCACCAAATGGAGCTGCCACTGGTTTATGCTAGTATTGCAGGCTGGTTCGGACAATTGGGGGTCAGTTTGCCGGGAGATCTCAGTGTTTCACGCCTCTATGGACACGGAGAGAAGGGTGTTGAGAGCACGTGGGGAAACCCTGCTTTTACGCCGGCTGTCTTGGCAAGCCTGAGTGTTGCTGAGACTGTAAAATTACTGGTGGGGCGAACGCCTTCCTTGCGTCATGCTTGGTTACAAGTGGATCTACTAAGTATGGAGTTTGAACGTTTTGAAATCCAGTGATAATATAAGAGATTATGACCATGAAAGGTGTGATGGAACATGGGAAACAGTAGTGAATTATTTAAAGTCAAAACGTTGACTGAGGCGATCGATTCATTAAAACCCTATGTTCTCTCGTTCTATGAGCGCAGCGAAACGATTTCGTTAGCTGATTCCTTGGGACGAATTCTTATTCAGGATATCCCAGCAACCTGTGCTGTCCCTCATTTTCGCAAATCAACGATGGATGGCATGGCTGTTCGAGCGGCCGATACGTTTGGTGCCAGTGAAAGTATGCCAGCGTTGGTACAATGTTATGGGGAAGTCCGCATGGGTGAAGCTCCGAAGGAGTTGTTGAAGCCGGGAACCGGAATACTAATGCCGACAGGGGGCATGCTTCCTGAGGGAGCTGATGCTGTCGTAATGGTCGAACGTCTGGAACACTTTGGGGAGGAACTCTACGGCGTAACGAAGGCGGTGGCACCCGGGGAGAATCTGATCGACATAGGGGAAGATTTAACCGTAGGTGAAGTTATTCTTACACAATTTACGCGAATTAGAGCGCAAGAAATGGGTCTGCTGGCCTCCTTTGGACAAATAAACGTCCCAGTATTGCCGCGTTTTCGCGTGGGAATTCTCTCGACCGGGGATGAAATCATTCCTCCTGAGCAAGAACCATTACCAGGTCAATCAAGGGATATTAATGGCTATACATTACTTGGACAAGCCTTAGCGAGTGGCGCAGAGGCCCATCATTATGGTATTGTGAAAGATGACCTTGAAGCACTACGAACCATGCTGAAAAGAATGTTGAAGGAAAATGATATCATCTTACTCTCGGGAGGAAGCTCCGTAGGGTCACGTGACCTGTCCGCACAGATCATTGGTGAGCTTGGTCAGCCGGGACTGCTTTTTCATGGGTTAGCCCTTAAACCTGGTAAGCCGACAATCGGTGGGGTCGTAGATGGCAAGCTGATATTTGGACTGCCTGGACACCCAGCTTCTGCGATGGTCGTTTTTGACGCTATCGTCCGACCTTGGTTGGATGGATCTGCCTTACATCCTCAGGTCGATCCACTGCCCACGGGACAGTTAACGCAAAACTTATATTCTGGAAGTGGTCGAGAGGAGTTTGTGCGTGTGCGCCTTACACAAGGTGAAGCAGGCTGGCTTCTAGAACCAATTCGAGGCAAATCCGGTTTAATTCGCACGATGGTCTTGGCCGATGCGATCGTGCATATTCGCTTAGATACAGATGGCGTGGAAGCGGGTAAAGAAGTCTCTTTCCGGTTATTGAGATAAACTTTATAAATTTGGTTGGAACGGGGAGGCAAGACCTATGAAACGGCAAATATATCTTGAAAACACGGCTTGGCAAGAAGGATTGGCCTTAATGATGGACAAACTGGCTGGACGTTGTCTTCCGCGCAATGAGTTCGTGGATGTCCGTACAGCTTTGCATAGAATTACCGGGGCTATCGTTCGTGCCAAAAGAAGTTCTCCTCATTTCGCGGCTTCGGCGATGGATGGCTATGCGATTCGAGCCAAGGAGACTCACGGGGTTTCGGAGAGGGAACCTCGTTGGTTAGAACTCGGAGTTCAAGCCATCCAAGTGGATACCGGGGACCCTGTTCCTGAGGGGATGGACGCGGTCGTCATGCTAGAAGAAGTTTTGGAAACGGGTGAGCGTGGAATCTTACTTCAAACTCCGGTCGTCCCTTGGAATCATGTTCGACCCGTAGGGGAGGACATTGTTGAAGGGGAAGTGCTTCTGCCAATCCACCACCGTATTCGCCCTCAAGATCAGGGCGCGTTATTGGCAGCGGGGGTTTTGGCCGTTGAAGTTCGGTCTAAACCGCGAGTGGGGATCATGCCAACGGGCGATGAGATCCGTCCACCAGAAGCTACCCTTCAGGTGGGAGATATCGTGGATAGTAATTCCACCGTCCTGGCGTCCTTAGTGGAGGAATGGGGCGGATTTGCGACAATATGGCCGATAACACCGGATCAACCAGAGAAATTAGAAGAAGCCATTCTCGCGATGGCAGCGTCCCAAGATATTCTGGTCATCATCGCAGGATCCTCACAAGGACGGGATGACTATACGTCTAAAATGGTTGAAAAATTTGGGACTCTTTATCTGCACGGAGTGGCCATAAAACCTGGTAAACCAGTTGTCCTGGGAGAGGTACAAGGCAAGCCCACGTTTGGAATCCCTGGTTACCCGGTATCTTCCTATTTGACAGCGCATTTGTTCTTGGAGCCTTGGGTAAAGCATCTACAGGGCTTAAGTAAAGACTCACAGGCAACCTTGGAGGCCGTCATCAGCAAGAAAGTCTTTTCCTCACTAGGCAGTGAAGAGTTTGTGCGCGTTAAAGTCGGGAGAGTTGGAGATCGTTGGGTTGCTGCGCCTTTGAATCGAGGGGCAGGCGTGACGATGAGTTTGGTAAGAGCAGATGGTATGTTACGGGTTCCTCGCTTACAGGAAGGGTTTCATGAGGGAGAAACGGTACCCGTTGAGCTTTTACGACCGGTTTCAGAGCTAGAAGAAACGCTCGTCTGCATAGGGTCTCATGATTTGACGTTGGATGTTTTAAGTAGCCATATGAAGGCAATAAGTGGTCAGGGTGGCATTGCCTCAGCGCATGTTGGGAGCCTGGCTGGAATTCTATCTCTACGCAAAGGGGAAGCCCATTTCGCAGGGATTCACTTACTCGATCCAGAGACAGGGGAGTACAATCGCTCGTATTTGCAACGGTTTTTGCCGGGTAGAGACGTTGCCTTGTTAAATTTGGTTTATAGAAACCAAGTCCTTATTGTGCCGAAAGGAAACCCCCTAAATATTAAAAATCTAGCCGATCTAGTCAAGCCCGGCGTTCGCTTTATCAATCGTCAAGGCGGGTCCGGTACGCGAGTGCTTTTAGATTACTTGCTCCAGAAGCAGGGCCTTACCAAAGAACAAATTGTTGGGTATGAGCGCGAGGAATTTACCCACTTGGCGGTTGCCGTGGCCGTTGCCTCAGGAACCGCTGATGTAGGTCTCGGTATTCAAAGTGCTGCGGAAGCGTTAGGACTGGATTATGTGCTCGTTGGGGAAGAACGGTATGATCTGGCAATTCCCCAAGAATTTCTAGAGGAGCCCCGCATGAAAGCGATGATTTCAGTGATTCAAAGCAAAGCGTTCCAAGACGATGTTTTGGCGCTTGGTGGGTATGATGTTCGCGAGACGGGCGTATTCTTGGGTTGACGGAGATTGAGGTAGGTGTTCATTTCATATGGAGGCGACCAGACAGTTATTTTGGAATACGAATGGAAAAGGGGCAATGTATTTTATTGCCCTAATCTCCATGGCTTTTTTTATAGTAGGCGGTAGCAAAAAGCTTGGAAGTTGGCTAGCAGGACGACCGATCCGTTATGATGACTTGGGTTTGAGGTTCAAACGATTTGTTCTAGATCTCATAAAGCATGATACGGACATTTTCAGGGGGACTTTCCGCCGAATCATGCATTTAGGCGTTTTTTATGGATTTGTCATCTTAACGATCGGAACGTTGGTTATTGCCATTCAGGATCATTTTGGAATTCCGTTATTCTATGGGAAGACCTATTTAATTCTTAGCTTGTTAATGGATCTATTTGGTCTCATGATGATGGTCGGAATAGGGATGGCCGCCTATAAACGATATATTGATAAACCAGACCATGAGGATTACACGTTCGATGATGCCTTTTTGCTGATCCTCATTTTTCTAATCCTCTTCACGGGTTTTGTTATGGAAAGCTTACGGATTTATGCGACGCTTGATCCTTGGGCTTGGTGGTCACCAGTGGGTCTGCTTTTTTCGGCAGGTATTCAAATATTAGGCGTTTCAGTACCTGCTGCCTTGATGACTCATGCTTTTTTATGGTATTTTCATATGCTGTTGGTTTTTGGGTTTATTGCCTATATCCCATATTCTAAATTGTTTCATATGTTTGCTTCTTCGCTGAACATTTTCTTAAAACCGTCGACCCCTATTGGCGGGTTAACCCCTGTCGATCAACTCTCAAACCAAGGAAGAAACATAGGCGCTGCGCGTCTTGAAGATTTTACTCAGAAACAGCTGCTTGAATTAGATGCTTGCATTTCCTGCGGAAGGTGTCAAAAAGGCTGTCCTGCTTATAACAGTGGAGCGCCTCTGTCACCAAGCGTTGTGATTAGAGCTTTAAAACGACATTCCATGGCCAAGAACTCGTTTTTCAGAAGCAAAATTAAGGCTTTTAACCCCTCTATCCTTGATAAGGTCATCGCTAAAGAGACCTTATGGGCTTGTACGACGTGTGGACTTTGTGAAGACAAATGCCCGGTCAATATAGAACATATCAAGAGAATCGTAGATATGAGAAGAAGCTTGGTCACCGAGGAGGGGGGCTACCCCCTTGAGGTTCAGAAGGTCTTCGAAAATATTTCAGCCGTGGGAAATCCCTGGGGACTAAGTCCCGATAGCAAGTATTACTTGGCAAAAGAGTCGCAGGTCGCGCTCCTAAAAAAGAATAATCCGACGGATATCCTATATTGGGTCGGTTGTCACGGTTCTTATGAAACTCGCAATATGAAGGTCTCTCAAGTCATGTTTAAGCTCTTAGAGAAAGCAGGGGTAAACTACGCCACCCTAGGTAGGGAAGAAAAATGTTGTGGAGATTCAGTCAGGCGGCTAGGGAACGAAAAGCTTTTCCAAGAGTTAGCGCTGGAAAATATCAAGACGTTAAGTCAGTATACCTTCAACACCATTATGACGACTTGTCCCCATTGTTATAATATGCTGAAAAATGAATATCCTCAGTTCGGAGGACATTACCAGGTGGTGCATCACTCGGAGTTTCTTCTAGACCTCATCAAATCGGGTCAACTCAAACCAAAGGGGATTGATCATCTTAAAGTTACCTATCATGATCCTTGTTATTTGGGACGATATAACGCTATTTATCAGGCTCCTAGAGATATTTTGACCTCAATTCCAGGACTTGAATTGGTAGAAATGAAAAATAATCGAGCTAGAGCCTTCTGCTGTGGAGCTGGAGGAGGTCGACTCTGGATGGAAGATAACAAGGACGAAACGATTAATAGCCTACTCGTGAAAAAGGCTCTGAGAACTGAGCCTGATATCTTAGCCACTGCGTGTCCGTTATGTTTAACAACGTTGACCGAAGCGGCAAGTCGTTCTATGGCAGAGCTAGAATGCTTGGACCTTGCAGAAATTCTTTATAATTCTCTATAGACTTAATTAAGATAGAAAGCACCTCCCAAATGCCTGGGAGGTGCTTTCTATCTTATTCTTTACAAAATATTATTATTCACTTCCAAAGCACCCACTTCTATAAGTGGTCGTTGTGCTTTAGCCGAAACGAGTTTATTTGCCAAAAGAACAACGTGGGTAAGTGCAGACGGGGCATTCAAGACAAAGACCACCTTGTCCTAGTTTGACAAGGTCGAGGCGCGTCAGCCGTTCTCCAGTCAGTAACCGTGGAGCGACTAAATCAAAGGCAGTGGTCTTGGAATACATGACGCATCCGGGTAATCCCATAATTGGAACGTTGCCCATGTAGGCTAGTAATAACATGGCTCCTGGTAAAACGGGTGCACCGTAAGTGATCAGCTCTGCGCCCATTTCTTTAATGGCGGTGGGGGTGACATCATCGGGGTCAACGGACATGCCCCCGCTGACCAGGATCATTTCTGCCCCTTTATTGAGTTGGTCTTGAATGCTGCTTTGAATCAGAGACACTTCATCATTAGCCAACGTTTGCTCAAGGACAACAGAGCCCCAGCTTTCAACTTTAGCGCGCAGTACAGGGCCAAATTTATCTTGGATCCGACCAGTGTAGACTTCACTTCCTGTGACGACAATGCCAACCTTAAAGCGTTTTAGAGGCCGCACATCCAGAATCGGCTTTGAATACGTTCCAACAATTTCCTCTGCTTCAAGGATTACTTTCTCATCGATCATTAGAGGAACGACACGGGTTCCAGCGACTTTATCGCCTTTTTTGACCGGGTAATGATTGTGAAGCGTGGCGAGGATGACCGATTCCAAAGTATTCAAGGCTAAAATCCCATCTCCGGAGGTGTAAAGAAGTCCGTCGTGGGCAGCGGTTAGTGTAACTTTCCCTTCTTTGGGCTCATCAAGGACGAGACCAGAACCAGCGACAGCTCGAGCTAGGCGCTCTGCCGCTTCATTTTCATGAATCAGGCCCGGCGTTTGATCCCAGACGTATATATGCTCTTTCCCCATGCTCAGTAGAACAGGAATATCCTCTTCCTGCACGACATGCCCCTTACGAAACCTAGGACCTTTAATTACACCAGGGATAATTTGCGTCATGTCATGAATTAGAATGGCACCAACAGAATCTTGCACCTTAATTTTTTCCAATTGAAATAGCCTCCAATTCATTATGGAAAGCGTGTTCTTCTTTAAACACACTCTAGCGTGGGGTTGAAACTGTCAGGCGTTCATGAGAAGACTGAGGGGAAGACAATCTGTCTCACTTGCATGGTACCGTATTCTAAACACAAGGTCAAGGAATGAATTTCATTCACTTGTGAAAGCATAATAAAGTGAAGTGGTGGCGAGAAGGGACATTCCTAAACTGAGTAACATAATGTTGTTTGAGTGTGAAACCAGACTGAAACTGTGAAATGATGAAATTATCAGAATTGTGGCATGAATATTGCATATAATATAAGACAAGCCAAGTGAAGCAAAGCCAATAAAAGTAAACCAAACTAAAGCAAAGCCAATTAAGGCAAGCACAAAAAGAATGGGAGGAACAGATTCGTCAGTTGTTCATTACATGATGGGCGAGGAAATTTGCTTTACTGACTGACCAATAGTTAGTGCAACAAACAGTGGTCTTAGAATTTTAACACAAGATAACTGGTGAAACTCATTCGGAAAATCTGTAGAGAATGAATTCTAATAAAAAGGAGACAGAAACATTGATTAAAAAGAATGTAGTCATTAATGGTACCCCCCAACTTTTATTCGTCGATGGCGAGGTTACTCTAGCCAATGTACTGCGTGGACAGTTGCACTTGACCGGAACTAAAGTAGGTTGTGGAAAAGCTCAGTGCGGTGCGTGTTCCGTCATTGTGGATGGAAAAGTCATCCGATCCTGCGTTACTAAGATCAAACGTGTTGCCGAGGGTGCCGTGATCACGACCATCGAAGGCGTCGGTACTAGAGAACACTTACATCCTTTGCAACTCGCTTGGATGATTCATGGGGCCGCTCAGTGTGGTTGGTGTAGTCCTGGCTTCATAGTCTCCGCTAAACAACTCCTAGAGGAAAATGCTCATCCTACAAGAGAAGATGTCCGTAACTGGTTTTCAAAACATAAAAATGCCTGCCGTTGCACAGGGTATAAACCTTTAGTTGACGCCACCATGGAAGCCGCTCGATTGATTAATGGTGAGGTTAAGGTCGACGACTTATGGGCTAAATTGCCTGAAGATGGTCGAATTTGGGGCAGCAGCGTGATTCGTCCGTCAGCTTTGGCTAAGGTTACGGGTACTTGGGACTTCGGTTCTGATACTGGGTTAAAAATGCCTTGCGGAACATTGCAACTCAAACTGGTTCAGGCCAAAGTATCTCATGCTAATATTATCTCCATCGACACGTCTGAAGCTGAGAAAATGCCGGGTGTTGTTAAGGTTATAACCTACAAAGATGTTGTCGGCAAAAACCTTATCACGGGTCTAATTACCTTCCCAACCAATAAAGGCGATGGCTGGGACCGCCCTATCCTCTGTGAGAAAAAAGTATTCCAATTCGGTGATGCCATAGCCATTGTTGCAGCGGATACCGCGGCGCATGCTCAGGCTGCTGTCGACAAAGTAAAGGTAGAACTCGAATTACTTCCTGCTTATATGAGCGCTCCTGCCGCTATGGCCGATGACGCCATCGAAATTCATCCAGGAACACCGAACATTTATTTTGAAACTCAAATGGTTAAAGGTGAAGATACGGCCCCTCTCATGAAAGCAGCCGATGTTGTGGTTGAAGATAATTTTTATGTCGGACGTCAACCCCATTTACCCCTTGAGCCCGATGTCGGATTTGCTTTCTTTGATGAAGAGGATAAATTAATCATCCATTCCAAGAGTATTGCCATTCATCTCCATCAGGCTATGATTGCTCCAGGAATCGGATATCCTGCCGACAAACTGATCTTGGTACAACATGCGACAGGCGGAACCTTTGGTTATAAATTCAGCCCAACAATTGAAGCCTTATTAGGAGTAGCTGCTGTAGCGACACGTCAACCTGTCTACATGGAATTTGATTACTATCAACAAACCACTTATACTGGAAAACGTTCACCGATGTTTGTTGGCGTCAAAATGGGAGCGACTAAAGAGGGTAAATTGACCGCTATGGAAAC
>DHWG01000021.1:0-215 GCA_002413075.1 Desulfosporosinus sp. UBA5188
ACGCATATGGCTTTATTGATATTTATCCGATAGTCTAATATACTAAATGTATTGTTTTATTAGTGAATTTAAATAGATAGTGGCCTTTATGGCGACTGATTATGGTTATGAAAGGTGGTGCTTTTCATGCATTCGCTTTGGCAAGGCAAAGCACCTATATATGAAGCACTTGAAAAATATAAATTTAAGAGGGTGGTACCGTTTGACGTGCCGGG
>DHWG01000021.1:520-12603 GCA_002413075.1 Desulfosporosinus sp. UBA5188
GGTCAGAAATGCCTTTCAGTGGATGTCAATTCTATGAAGCCCCTAGATAATCTTGTCCATCCGGTCTCCGTCATCAAGGAGGCCGAGGAGCTGGCAGCAGAGGCTTTCGGTGCCCAACACGTGTTTTTCATGGTTAACGGCACCACGGCAGCGGTTCAGGCTATGATTATGAGCGTGTGCAAACAAGGCGACAAAATCATTATGCCGAGGAATGTCCACAGAAGTGCCATTAACGCTCTTATTATTAGTGGCGCAATTCCAGTCTACGTTAATCCCGGCGTCAATAAACTGCTGGGAATACCTTTAGGAATGTCTGTTGCAGAGGTGAAAAAAGCCATCGAGGAAAATCCCGAGGCTAAAGCTGTTTTCATTAACAATCCTACATACTATGGTATTTGTTCCGATTTAAGGTCCATTACGGAGCTTGCCCATCACCATAACATGGCTGTCCTCGTGGATGAGGCCCATGGTACTCACTTCTACTTCGGTGAAAATATGCCCGTCAGTGCAATGGCAGCAGGCGCAGATATGTCGGCAGTCAGCATGCATAAAACAGGTGGATCTCTAACCCAAAGTTCATTTTTATTGAAAAATGGTCGTCTAAGTACAGGCCATGTACGTCAAACGATTAACCTTACCCAGACCACCAGCGGCTCTTATCTGCTCTTGTCGTCACTGGATATTTCTAGACGCAACCTCGCGTTGGACGGCAAAAACATCTTTAAAAAAGTCACTTCTCTTGCTCAATATGCGCGAGAAGAAATCAATAAAATTGGTGGATACTACGCTTTTTCCACAGAACTTATTAATGGGGATTCGGTGTTTGATTTTGACCAGACCAAGCTTTCTGTCTATACTAGAGAAATAGGGTTGGCAGGCATTGAGGTTTATGATATTCTGCGTGATGATTACGGAATTCAGATCGAGTTGGGTGATATAGGCAATATCCTGGCCATTATCTCCGTGGGGGATCGGGAACTGGCCTTGGAACGTCTGGTATCTTCTCTGTCGGAAATAAAAAGACTTTATATGAAGGATAAAGCGGGAATGCTAGATCATGAGTACATTAATCCAGATGTGGTGATGGCACCTAAGCAAGCCTTTTATTCCAATCAACACTCTGTCGCTATCAATGACAGCACCGGTTATATATGCGGAGAATTTGTCATGTCCTACCCGCCGGGTATTCCTATTTTGGCCCCAGGAGAGCGGATTACCCAGGAAATTATAGATTATATCACCTATTCCAAGGCGAAGGGTTGCTTCCTAACAGGTACAGAGGATTTGGCCGTAAAAAACATTAAAATAGTGGAGGAATAAACAATGGAACTATGGTATACAGAACAACACACAGACAACGTTCGTTTTTCTATCAAGGTGGACAAGCCGCTTTATACAGGACAGAGCGAATTCCAAAGAATTGACGTTTTTAACTCCAAGGAATTCGGAAATTTTTTCACGCTAGATGGTTTAATGATGGTCACAGAAAAGGATGAATTTATCTACCATGACATGATCGTTCATGTGCCTATGGCAACCAATCCAAAGATTAAGAAGGCCTTGGTGATTGGCGCAGGGGACGGTGGAACCGTCAGAGAGTTGACGCGCTACAGCACAATTGAGCACATTGACATGGTGGAAATTGATAAAATGGTGGTGGATGTGTGCCGAGAATATTTGCCACAGACCGCCTGCAAGTTGGATGAACCAAGAGCGCAGTTGCATTTTGAAGACGGACTGAAATTTGTCCGTACTAAAGAAAATGCCTATGATCTAATCATTGTTGATTCCACCGACCCCTTTGGGCCAGGCGAAGGTCTGTTTACAAGGGAGTTTTACGGTAATTGCTTTAAGGCCCTGAAGGAAGACGGCATCCTAGTCAATCAGCATGAGAGTCCCTATTATGCTGAGTATGCTAAGTCGATGCAAAGAGCCCATAAACGAATTCAAGAATTTTTCCCGGTTTGCAGGGTTTATCAAGCGCACATTCCCACCTATCCATCAGGCCACTGGCTGTTTGGTTTTGCCTCCAAAAAGTATGATCCCCTGACAGACATAGATGAGAAAGCGTGGAACAGTCTTGGACTGAAAACAAAGTATTACAATACGGAGCTTCATAAAGGGTGCTTTGCTCTGCCTAACTACGTTCAGGAACTTTTAGCAGGCGCAGAGGAATGAACTAGTTCAGCTAAAGCTGAACATAGTACTCCCACTTATAAAAGTAGGAGTCATGGATTAAATGCTCCATCATATAGAATTTCCATATAACCCACTGATAACTTATTGTCAGTGGGTTATATTTTTTTATTTTTATTATAACGCTAAGGCGTTTTTTAATTAAGTAGGGGCACGATGCATCGTGCCCATTTTTGTCGTACCCTTCATTCGTTCCAACACAGGGTGCGAATACAAAATTTCAGTCTCTTCACCCCATGGTTATCTGTTGGAATAGATGTTTAGAGAGATCGACATTCTCTAAAACTAGTCACATTTGTCAGGGCATTTTGCTAAGAAAGGATAAAATCCCAGATTTAGGTAAATATTAGGGTTTGTCCGTTGCTTTTTTGGAAATAATGTTTAAAGAAACATGCTTATAGATTGGCCCAACTGAAATATGACTTAAACCAGTTCATATACTCTAGTATGGAGGGATGCCAGTGAAACATTCCGTGCAATTAGGAACACAAGATTACCGGGAGAGTATCTGTGAATGTCTACGGGAACTGCGTGAACAGGAGCAACTTCCCTTACAAGTTGTTGAACTACGACAAGGAAAACGCTGGCTTATTCAGTGTAAGTTTGATGACCCTTCGTCCGAAGCGACAGAAAATGGGGATATTGTCCAAAGAATCCATCGTTATTATTTGGCAAATGCTCTAGCAGAAACAATTTTGCATCATTGGGAGAAGAAGCATGTTCGCCAGATAATCCAGAAAAAAGACCCTTTGAGTGAAGGCGATTGGCAAGCGGTTAGTGACAAGGCGTTGGAGTATTTAAATAACGGACTAGGGCAAGTGCGGGGTTACAGTGTGAACCGCAAGACAAGTCTTGTGACCCAAATCTTAAGTTGCTTAGATCAAAGTTCTATTTTTGATATAGAAGGATTTTTATGTTTTCGTGCCCAGGAGTATAAAAGTCAAGTTAATAAAGCGGTGGAATATGCCCTAGATGAGTATGTTATTGATAAAGAGTATATGGAATTCATTCTGCTCTTAAAACATTTTGTTGATAGCCAAAAACCACAACTAGAGTGGTTGCACGTTGGAATGACGCCTCAAGGAAAGTTTCATCTGTATAACAATGAAGGGGTCGAAGTGACGCATCAATTCCTTGAAGATTACCAACTCGACAACGTCCATGAGCTAGGGTATGAAGATTTATTGGTTAGTGCTCTGATTTCCGTTGCACCGCGTCAAATTACGTTGCATATTGGTTATGAAGGTTTCAAAGATACGTTAAAAACCATACGGAGTGTCTTTGGGGATCGAGTGCACGATTGTCAAGGCTGTCCTCTATGTGAAAAAATTTTGACAAACGAACGATTATTGTTATAATAATATGTAACGCAACTCTTACCAAATGTCTCATAACATGCAAGTCATGAATCTGTATAAACTTGTATTAAACTGTAAATCGTTGAAAGGGAAAAGTACCCTGATCTGTCGCGGAAGAGATGAGATGCCCTGGCTGAAAGCATTTCTCACGATACGGGAGAAAACCACCCTAGAGTGCTGGGCTGAAATAAGTAAGCTTAGCCGTACCCCGCGTTAAGGGATATCGAGTAAAAGGTAATGCTTATGACCTTTTAATTGGGTGGAACCACGGGAGTTAACTCTCGTCCCTAGTAGGGACGGGAGTTTTTTATTATTTAATAATGGGTAAGGAGTGATTTTAATGATTCAGGTGACCTTAAAAGACGGCTCAATTCGCGAGGTTGAGGAAGGAACGACTTTAGCAGGACTGGCATCGTCCATTTCTAGGGGCTTGGCTAAGGTGGCAGTGGCAGGAAAGGTCAATGATAAGATGAAGGATTTATCCTATCCTCTTACAGAAAATACGTCGGTGGAAATCGTAACGATTGATAGCGAAGAAGGGTTAAATGTCCTAAGACATTCTACCGCACATTTGATGGCACAAGCTGTAGGGAATCTATTTCCAGGAACGAAATTCGGGATTGGACCCTCGATTGCCAAAGGGTATTATTATGACTTTGACTCGGAACACGTCTTTACTCCCGAGGACTTGACGAGCATAGAGAAAGAAATGAAGCGTCTTGTGAAGGAAAAGGAGTCTTTCCAAAGGAGAGAAGTCTCTCGAGTAGAGGCGCTGACACATTTCAATAACTTAGGTGAAAAATATAAGGTTGAACTTATCGAGGGATTGCCAGAAGACGCCACAATCTCAATGTACACTCAAGGGAATTTTACAGACCTCTGTGCAGGGCCTCATCTTCCTTCAACCTCAAACATAAAAGCCTTCAAACTCATGACCTTGGCGGGTGCCTACTGGCGGGGGAGTGAGAAGAATAAAATGCTCCAGCGTATCTACGGGACAGTCTTTGCTAAAGCGGCAGATTTGGAAGATCACCTGTTTAAGTTAGAAGAAGCTAAGCGACGTGATCATCGTAAGCTTGGTTTAGAACTAGATCTTTTTAGCCTACATGAGGAGGGGCCTGGTTTTCCTTTTTTTCATCCTAAAGGCATGATTTTAAGGAATGCACTTGAGGATTTCTGGCGACAGGAACACCGTAGACGCGGATATCAGGAGATTAAGACACCCATCATTCTTAATCGTTCGATGTGGGAACAATCCGGACATTGGGACCATTATAAAGAAAATATGTATTTCACAGAAATTGATGATCAGGATTATGCCATTAAGCCAATGAACTGTCCCGGAGGCATGATCATGTATAAGACCAAACTTCACAGTTACCGGGATCTTCCGCTAAGGGTTGGAGAGCTAGGCTTAGTTCACCGTCATGAACTTTCTGGCGCACTTCATGGGTTGTTGCGGGTTCGAAGCTTTACGCAAGATGACGCGCACATCTTCATGCTCCCCTCTCAAATTAAGGAAGAACTCATTGGGGTTATAGAACTAGTCGACTACTTCTATAAAGTATTTGGCTTTGAGTACGAGGTTGAGGTATCCACCCGCCCTGAAGACGCCATGGGATCAGATGAGGACTGGAAGACGGCGACTAAGGCACTTCAAGAAGCCTTAGAAGAAAAGGGTATGGAATACAAAATTAATCCGGGTGACGGAGCTTTCTATGGACCGAAGATTGATTTCCATGTGAAGGATTGCCTCGATCGGACTTGGCAGTGTGGAACGATTCAGCTTGATTTCCAAATGCCTGAGAAATTTGACTTAACTTATATTGGGGAAGACGGTCAAAAGCATCGGCCGGTCATGATTCATCGAGTGGTGTATGGAAGCATCGAACGCTTCATTGCAATTTTGACAGAACACTTCGCAGGGGCTTTTCCTGTCTGGTTGGCACCGATTCAAGTCCGTATTCTGCCAATTAGTGAGCGGCATCATGAGTATGCTAAAACGCTGGTGTCCCGTCTGATGGAACTCGATATCCGAGTAGAAGCGGATGAACGCAAAGAAAAGATTGGCTATAAAATCAGAGAGTCCCAAACTGAAAAGGTTCCGTTTACATTAGTCGTAGGGGATCAAGAAGCTGAATCTGATATGGTGGCTGTCCGGCGATACGGCCAAGGGGATGCAGGAGAAAAGATGACCGTTGAGGCCTTTATTGCCCTCCTTCAAGCAGAGATTAAGGGTAAGACCATCCATCAAGTTGATATTAAAGAAGCGTAAGGAGAAATAGGGCGAGTGAGTATGCTCAAGAAGATATTGTGGTAAAATATTGACAAAGGCCAGTTATTAATATATGATATTTGATGTCAAGCAGAAGCCATCCGCTTCTCACCTTACGGCGTTTGTCGATAGGGTATCTTCAGGTCCTGAGCTTAGTGTTATGCGCTCTTGATTGTTAGAAGACGGGTGGTAATCATCCGTCTTTTTTGTTTTGAGCTGATATATTAAGGGGGGGTTTTCTTATTAGCAAGGACTTAAGACTAAATGACGAAATCCGGGTTCGGGATGTTCGTCTCGTCGGTGAAGAGGGAGAACAACTGGGAATCATGGCGACTAGAGATGCCTTGAACATTGCCGTTGAGAAGTCTTTAGATCTCGTAGAGATCGCACCGACGGCTAAACCGCCAGTCTGCAAACTCATGGACTACGGGAAGTACAAATACGAGCAAGCTAAAAGAGACAAAGAGGCTCGTAAGAAGCAAAAGAATATGGAAATCAAAGAAGTTAAATTGCGTCCTAACATTGAGGACCATGACTTCGAAACAAAAGCCCGCAACGCCCAACGCTTTTTACTCGATGGAGATAAAGTTAAGGTGACGATTATGTTCCGTGGCCGGGAAGTCACTCACCCGGAGCTTGGAAAGACGTTATGCGTAAGACTGGCTGAATTTTGTAAAGCAGAGTGCACTGTCGAACGCGAAGCGAAGCTTGAGGGACGAAACATGATCATGATCTTAGCCACGCTTAAGCACGACTAATTACTTAATTACCGAGAGGAGATTTTCAAATGCCTAAAATGAAAACACACCGCGGAGCGGCAAAGCGTTTTAAGAAAACAGGAACTGGCAAAATTATCCGTATGCATGGTTACACAAGTCACATGCTGGAGAAAAAATCACCAAAAGTTAAACGACACTTGCGTTCATCCACAGTGATGGACAAGTCTGACGTCAAACGAATTAAAAGTTTACTTGCTTATCTATAATATTTGACTAGAAGGAGGTCTTCCACATGGCCCGTGTAAAAAAAGGCGTAACCAAACATGCTCGCCACAAGAAAATATTAAAATTAGCTAAAGGATATCGTGGGGCGAAAAGTAAACTCTACCGTCCTGCTAATGAGCAAGTTCTAAAATCCTTAGCTTATTCTTATGCCCATAGAAAAGATAACAAAGGCAACTTCCGTAAACTCTGGATTGCCAGAATCAATGCAGCTTCCCGTATGAACGGTTTGTCCTACAGCCGCATGATGAACGGTTTAAAGAAAGCTGGAGTAACTGTCAATCGAAAGATGTTGGCGGAACTCGCAATCAGCGATGCTGCAGCGTTCACAGAGTTTGTCAATGTAGCTAAAGTACAAATTAACGGCTAAAACAGGAGGGCGCGATTGCGCCCTCTTTTACATATTAGACGGTCAATCAGATTTTCCTCACTCCTGGAGGTGGTATACATGATTGAGTCCTTGCAAAATGAGCAGGTGAAACATGTGGTTTCTTTGCAGCGACATAAAGCGCGCGAGGAGGCCCAATCGTTTGTGGTTGAAGGCTGGCGATTTGTCGAGGAAGCAGTGCGTAGAAACGCCCCAATTATAAAGGTGTTTGTTTGTCGGGATCGTGAGACTCCAGAGTGGAAGGTCCTTCATCAAACGTTGTGCGAGCGAAGTATCCCTTTTGAGGAAGTCAATAAGCGTGTTCTTCGTAAAATGAGTGCAACAGCAGAACCCCAAGGAATTTTAGCCGTTGTACGCCAAACGATCTATACCTGGGCGGATCTGCAAATTGATCGGAATTCGGTGTTGCTTATTTTAGATGGTATTCAAGATCCCGGAAATTTAGGGACTATACTGCGCACCGCATTGGCTTCAGGTGTGCGGTATGTCTGTTTGACACCGGGCACCGTTGATTTATATAATCCGAAAGTATTGCGAAGTACAATGGGTGCTGTTTTTTCATTAGTCCTTCTGCCCGGACAGCAGCCAGAGGATGTTCTGGGCTTTTGTCAGGAGCGGGGTTTAAAACTTTTTATGGGAGATATTCAGGGCAGCTCCGTTTACCATACACAACTAGGAGATGGCCCAGTTGCGTTGATTGTAGGAAACGAGGGTAAGGGACCCTCGTTATCCTTTCGGAGAGCAGAGGTCCAGTACGTTACGATTCCAATGGCCCACGATGTTGAGTCCCTTAATGTAGCGATCGCTACGGGAATATTGCTTTATGAAATAGTTCGCCAGAGGGATTCTTGTACAACATAGAAGATCTATGCTATAATTTTCTGTAAATAAGTTAATTCTATCGACAAATATACTTAAATAATGCGATGATCAGGTTAAAAGGACCGTTTTCTTTTCAGGGAGGCATGGCCAAAGACTGTGAGCCAGCTAAGAACGCATCCACCTCTTATTATTGAGAGGTTAAATTTCGCCTGGGAGTGGCCTGCTGATCGTAGGTAGGCCCGGTTTCCTCCGTTAACGGGAGCTTAAGTGTGGCTATATTGGCCAAACTAGGGTGGTACCGCGAGAGTAGATTCTCGTCCCTTTCAAGGGACGGGCGTCTTTTTTTATTATCATGGTAAGATCCAAGATGGTAAGTGGCTGTGTTATATTTGGAAAGGGTGGTTCACTTGAAGAATGAAATAAGACGTATTGGAGAAGAGGCATTACGAGAACTGAAGGAGCTAGATGGGACGGAAGCGCTTCAAGAACTTAAAGTCAAAGTTCTCGGAAAAAAAGGATCGTTGACCGCATTGCTGCGAAAAATGGGAAGTTTAGGTCCAGAGGAACGACCGATTATTGGGCAAGTGGTCAATGAGATGCGTAGTCGACTAGAGCAAGCGTGGGAAGAACGGAGTGCGGAGTTAGATCTAATGTTCCTGCAGAAACGCTTGGCAACGGAACGCATTGATATCACGCTACCGGGAGCACGTGTTCGGCGAGGACATCATCACCCCGTCACACAAATCGTGGAAGAAATTGAAGATATCTTTTTGGGAATGGGATTCCAAATTGCTGAAGGACCGGAAATTGAGACGGATTATTATAACTTCGAGGCGCTTAATCTACCAAAGGACCATCCAGCTCGCGAAATGCAAGATTCCTTCTATATTACAGAAGAAATTTTGCTCCGAACTCAGACCTCTCCCGTTCAGATCCGTACGATGGAGAAGCTCTGTCCGGCACTGCCCGTGAAGATTATTGCTCCAGGGAAAGTCTATCGTAATGATGATGATGCGACCCATTCTCCGATGTTCCACCAGGTTGAAGGACTTGTTGTGGACAGTGGGATCCGTTTGTCAGATCTCAAGGGGATTCTTTTGAATTTTTCCCGCCAAATGTTTGGTGAATCCAGAGAAATCCGTTTAAGGCCAAGCTTTTTTCCTTTTACGGAGCCAAGCGCCGAAGTAGATATCTCCTGTATGCTTTGTGGGGGAGCGGGCTGCCGTCTCTGCAAAGGCTCTGGATGGATCGAAGTATTAGGGTCAGGAATGGTTCATCCCAAGGTCATAGAAATGGGCGGTTATAATCCGAAAGAGGTCACAGGATTTGCCTTCGGTATGGGCGTTGAGCGAATCGCTATGCTGAAATATGGAATTGAAGATATGAGACTCTTGTTTGACAATGATTTAAGATTTTTACAACAGTTTTAAGGGGGGAAGGTCATGAAAGTCAGTTTAGAATGGTTACGCGAACTCGTTGATGTGGATCAGAGCGCAGAAGAATTAGCGGAAACGTTAACCCGTGGCGGGATTGAAGTCGAAGAGGTCGTGAACCTTAATAAAGGATTCGAAAAAGTAGTGATCGGTGAAATAGTCAGTATAACAAAACATCCGGATGCAGATCGACTCTTGGTTTGTGCCGTGAATGTGGGGCAAGAGATCATTACGATTGTCACTGCGGCACAAAATTTACAGGTTGGAGACCGCGTTCCTGCTGCCTTGGTAGGATCGACCCTACCCAATGGACTTGCAATTCGAAAGTCCAAACTTAGAGGGATTGTCTCTTACGGTATGTTTTGTTCACACGAAGAGCTGCTTCTTGAGGTCACGGTAGGTTTGGAACGCAGCACAGAGGGGATTCTTATTTTACCAACAGAGGCCCCAATTGGAGAAAATGTCGGCACCTATTTAGGACGGGAAGACAGTATTTTAGACTTAGAACTCTATCCCAATCGACCAGACTGTTTGGCGATGGCGAATGTTGCTCGTGAAGTCGCGTCTCTCACCGGAAAAAAACCTCATTTACCAAAATGGTCAGAACAAGATCCGGTGCTCATACTGCCAACACCCACGGATCTTCAAATTATTATCGAGGAAGCTGAATTGTGTTGGCGTTATGCCGGTTTAGTCGTTGAGGAGGTCCATATCGTTCCTTCTCCGGAGTGGATGCAGCGCCGACTGAAAGCCGCCGGAATTCGCCCCATCAATAATATTGTGGATATTACGAACTACTGTATGATGGAAATGGGACAACCCTTACATGCCTTTGACCGGGATAAGATCAGTGGCAACGTTCACGTTCGCGCTGCCTATCCCGACGAAATAATTGTTTCTTTGGATGGGGTTGAACGCAAACTACAAGCGGATACTCTGATTATTGCAGACGACCTCCAACCTTTGGCAGTCGCCGGCGTAATGGGCGGGTTAAACAGTGAAGTGACAAAAAATACGACGCGACTACTGATCGAATCTGCGCATTTCTCTTCGGTCAGTGTCCGTCGAACAAGCCGTCGTTTAGGACTGAGGTCTGAGGCCTCTAACCGCTATGAAAAGGGAATTAATGCCTATGGGTGCGTAGCGACACTAGGGCGAGTTTGTGAACTGATCCTGGAATTAGGGGCGGGTCGTCCTGTCGCACTGGTCGATGAAGTGAAGAATCTTCCGCCTCATCGTCAAGTGAGTCTCTCCGTCCAACAGACTGCAACGATCCTTGGAGTCGAACTTAAAACAGCGGAGATTCGGCAAGTTCTGGAAAACTTGAATTTTTCGTATCTAGAGAAAGATGGACTATTTAACGTTGGGATTCCAACCTACCGTGCCGATATTACCATCGAAGTGGACCTTATAGAGGAAGTTGCCCGTCTGATCGGCTTTGATCGTATACCGACAACTCTGCCTCAAGGGGATCTGACCCAGGGCAGGAGAACGGCGGAACAGGAATTCCGCCGCCAACTCCGTAAGGCTTTGGCTCAGTCTGGAATGGATGAGGTCATTACCTATTCGTTCACTCGCGCGAGCGCAGATGCGCAGTGGGGTAGCGAAAAACATTCGATTCCTTTGCTAAATCCGTTGCGGGAGGAACTGGGTGTTATGCGAACCTCACTTGTGCCGGGACTACTCGATGTAGCCGCACGAAACGTTGCACGACGTAATACGGATGTGAGCATTTTCGAGATAGGGAATACTTATTGGGGTGAGGAACAACCTTTGCGGAAGCTTCCTCGAGAAGAATTGAGAGTGGCTGGGCTCGCTGTGGGGAAGACCGGAAGGCATTGGCTAAACCAACCTGTGAACTATGATTTCTATTATCTCAAGGGCATTTTAGAGGGGTTGGCTGTGGAATTCGGGCTACCGTTAGACTACAGGATTCCTAAGAATCAATCCTTACGACATCCGGGACGGTCAGCTGACGTTTATCTTCAGAATCAATGCATTGGATTCCTTGGTGAAATGCATCCCTCCTTGGAAAAAGAGTGGGGGCTTGAGCGGGTGGTATTATTCGAATTAGAGTTTACGGCCTTGTTTGCGCAGATGCGACAAACCGTTCGGGCTCGCTCTATCCCCCGTTTCCCTGCAATACAGAGAGATCTAGCTGTTGTTGTAGCCGATGAAACCCCAGCTGACGCCGTGATGTCTAAAATGCGCAAGCTTGGCGGGGAATTATTGCAACAAGTAGAAATATTTGATGTCTATAAGGGGAACCCTATACCTGATGATCGTAAAAGCCTGGCGTTTTCGTTGCGTTACCAGTCTTTAGAACGAACGCTGACTGATGAAGAAGTAAATCAACTAAATACGCGTGTTTTAGAGGGAATTCAGCAGGAGTTCTCAGCAGAATGGCGAAAATAGAAGATAAGATGAAAGTAGAACGGTATTAAGAGAGCGAGGGAAAATTGTGACACATGAATCAGACAAAATCACCGTTGAGATTTTTGGAGAAAAACATGTGGTCCGCGGTGAAGGGACAGCACCGTATATCCAAGGGTTGGCGCATGAAGTCGATAAGAAGATGCGTTTGATTGCTCAACGGTTACCTCGCTTGGG
>DHWG01000140.1 GCA_002413075.1 Desulfosporosinus sp. UBA5188
CCCCCTAAAGTTTAAACTTATATATCTGAGCAAAGTATAGTATAGTTCCATTCCGACTGGAGGTCAATCGCTAACGCAAAGCTCTCCAAGATGTCGCGTACTCTTCAAAGGTTTTTTCAACCGTTTCCCCGATTTGTCGATAAGCTTCGTCGTTCAAGTTAGCAAGAGAGGTGCGAATGGACCACTTTGGTCCGCCAAACCCGCTGCCGTTTAGAAGTATAATCGAAGATTCCTCTGCTAAACGAAAAAGTATGTCAGTGGGCTCATAGTTGGCTTGTAAATAGTCGCAGAATTCGTCCCCGTACTTTATCTTGGCCCACACCAATAAATCAATTTGGCTATAATACGCGGCGTCGTATGAATCCGGGCGTAATTCGAGTCCGAAGCCTTGATACAATAATTCTTGGCGGTGGTGACAAATTTCTTGCGTTAAATTCTTGTAACGATTCTCCAAATCAAGTAATGCAAAGAGCGCAAAAAGGCCCATTTGAACTTGTTGTGGCGTGGACAAACCCGCTGTATGATTCAGAGCGACTTGGCGACTGTCCGCGACCATTCGGTCAATAAAACGAAGTTTTTCAGGAGACAACGTAATGGTTCCATAACGCTCGGACAGCGCCTCTACTTTAGCCAGTGGGAGGTTTTTTAAGAGTTCATCAAAGACATTATCCTGATGCACGGCAATCACGCCCAAACGCCAACCTGTCGCGCCAAAATACTTGGAGAACGAATAAACCCCCAGTGTATTAAATGGTAATTCAGCCATCATTGAACGGAAGTTGTCGACAAAAGTGCCGTAGACATCATCGGTAATAATCATTAAGTTGGGGTTATGGCTTTTAACCACCTCGATAAGATGATTCTTCGATTCGTTTCTGATAGCCACTGAGGGTGGGTTGCTCGGGTTCACAAGATATAACGCTTTAATACTGGGATCAGACAGTTTATCGATCTCTGAGTTTGTATATTGCCAAGTATGAATCCCTTTTTCATCCATTTCTAGAGCATTAATTCGGATAATTTCGAAATTATAGCGCGCTAAATGTGGGATCTCTAGATAGGGTGTAAAGGTAGGAACCATGAGCGCAATCTTGTCTCCAATGGATAATAACTTATTCGCAATCAGAGAGTCGAAAATATAACACATTGCGGCCGTGCCACCTTCCACAGCGAACAGGTCGTATTTGCCCGGTGGCGACTGGTGATGACACATTTCCTGAATGAGATAAGCATGAACAACCTGTTCTAGGTGCACGAGCATGCGATCAGGCACCGGATAGTTATCGCCGACAATCCCATCGACGAGCTCATGGATCCAAGCATCTGGGTTAAAGTTCCATTTCCTTGGGCCAACCTCAAGGACGTTTCTGAGGAAATTGACGCCGGGTGCTTCAGGATGTTTTTCAAGATAAGCCTTCAGACGTGTTGCGATGTTTCCGGTTTCAGGCATCCCAGCAAGGTCAGTCTCTTTCCAAGTTCTGCGCGTTTCCTCCATGGCAAATTGACCAAGGGTAAAGAACGCTTCTCGTGGTGTTGCCGCAACCCAGTTCGGGTTGCCCCTGCCTGCATTGAGCATCGCCCAAACGCTCGTATCTCCTCGTTTATTGGCAAGGCTCATTAATTTGTCCTTTAGTTCAAAAGGGCTAAGATGTTCATAGGCTTGTTCCATATTTCTGCGAAGTGTCGTATCGTTCTGAATGGTGATCATTCCTTCCTGAGGCTGAACTTTAGAGAAATCCAGCTTTGCGACTTGCCAATGAATAAGTATCTTGATGCTACTCTGTGCGGTACTGGAAGCATTTATACAAATATGAGGTCAAAAGGGTCATACTATTTGTTTTTATTAATAGCTAAATACTATGAAAAGGAGAGACGTAAGTTAGCACAGCCTTGTCACTGCGTCTCTTTGAGAAGATTAGTGCGAAAAGCGCTGAAACTATAAGCAAACCATTGTTAACTGATCAGAATTGTGTTAGATTAGCTAATGAAGAGAAGTTTTAATAAAATTAATACTTAACATATAGCCATGTCAGAGGTAATTTAAGGCGGAAAGGAGTTATAAGAAATGTCTCAAAATAAACGTGTCATTTTATCGAGGCGTTCCGTGATCAAACGTGCAGTATTACTGGGAACAGCGGTTGCTATTGGCCTAATACCAATGAAGGTTCTGCGGGCGGAAGAGATTGTCAAAGGAAACGTTGCCCCAAACGCTAAAAAACAAATTGGTTTCAGCTACGATGAAGGAAAGTGCATCAAATGTGAGCAATGTGTAAGAATTTGTCAAGAGACTTACAAATGGGAGGACGAAACCCCTTGGAGAAAACTTTTAAAAAATGAAAAGGGCGACGCTTTATCGATGAGTTGTAATCACTGCGCAGACCCAGCTTGTGCTAAGGTATGTCCGGTGGTCGCTTACACAAAGAGGGCAAGTGACGGGATTGTGATTCACGATTCAACGAGATGTGTTGGTTGCGGTTACTGTCTGTATGCTTGTCCCTATCATGCACCTCATCTCTCAGAAACATTGGGTTGCGTTTCAAAATGCCATTTTTGTTACGCGTTGCAAGATGCTGGATCAGGGCCTCTATGTGTAGGCATATGTCCCACACAGGCACTGACCTACGGGGATATGAGCGAATTATCGAAAAAGGGAGATCTCAATTATAAAGGGCTTCCTGATCCTAAGATTACGAACCCATCGATGATTGCGATTCCTAAGCAAAAATAAACAGGAGGAATTGAAAATGGGACATTGGGGTTGGCTGATTGCCATATACTTATTTTTAGGTGGACTTGGTGCTGGCGCATACCTATCTTCTTTTGCAGCGGAAAAAGGGTTTCTAGGTAAAACAACCCATTTGAATCGGGTCGGTTATTATGTCTCAGCACCCATCGTTGCTTTTGGCGCCTTGTTGTTAATCACGGATCTGGGACAAGGGCTTAGACAGCCGTGGTTGATTATAAAAATGTTTCTCAACCCTACGTCGGTTATGACCTGGGGAATTTATATCCTGACAGCGTTTATCTTTGTAGCCTTTATAAAAGCGTATTTTGTATGGAAAAAGCGACCGGCTCCAGAAGTGATATCATATATTGGCGCGATCTTAGCATTAGGAACAGCGGCTTATACAGGAATGCTCTTGGCAGTGGTAGAGGGCGTGCCTTTTTGGAACTCATATCTCATGCCAGTAATTTTCGTAGTCTCTGCCCTTTCAACGGGTTTATCGTTGACTTCATTACTGGCGCACTTCTTCGAAAAACGCCAAGTCCATGAGGCGAAGGTGACACAAGTTCATTTATGGCTTGTTAGCGCTGAAATCATAGCCGTCGCAGCGTTCTTTGCACTCGTTTATTCGGGAAGTCAAGAGGTTGCCAAGTTATCCGCCACCCGATTACTGACAGGATCCCTAGCGTTGCCTTTTTGGATATTGTTTGTCTTAGTAGGGTTAGTTGGACCCTTGACATTTTACGTTCAACAGTCTCTGAGCCATAAAAACACCACACCTTCATTGATGAAAGAACAAAGCGCGTATCACGATGTCGATACGATTCAGCAAGCACAACCGGAAGCTGGAGGTCGTGGAAAAAGCCAAAATATCCTACTGCTTTGTGATGTTGCCGTTATGGTCGGTGGACTGACCTTGCGATGTGTCATTGTCTTCGCAGCATTTCCAGTATGGAGCGGTTATTTGATTTAGTCGTTGATTTTATTCATAAAGACTATTTAGTTTGAGGTCAAAGAGGGGAAGTTTACTTCCCCTCTTTTTGGACTTTTAAGGGAGCTAATTGGAGATTTCAATTAAATTACTATATGATGGTCTTACAGCGAATGTAGATCTTGGAAAGGCGTGAGGTATAAGATGTCTACGAAACTAAAGCCATGGCGTATCTATTCTGAACAGTGGAAGCCATCGGAGGAACAAATTAATAGTATTTTTCCTATTGAGGCGATAACCGCAGAAATAGGGCGAGACCCAGGTCTAGAGGTCTTAAGGGATGATGAAGTGAGACTAAAGTATCCCGGACTTTTTAATATTTCGGTACAAGCCAGAGCACATAACCGGGGACTCGTTGACCTATTACAGGCGTATTACGAGCCAAATAGTGAGAGCCCAGAGCTGGCGGGTTTATTAGGGGTGCAATTACCACAAATCCTGTGGGCGGATACATTAGGCTTAGAAGAAAAGATCATAACTCTCCTTATATCGAAGCTTAATTCGGAAGAGGTTTTCATTAATGATATCGTCTTAGTCAAAAATGAAGACTTTGACCCCTTGAGTGATGCTCTGCTTGAAAAGGTCCTTAACAATTTACGTCGGTTTGCTAAAGAACAAGGGGCTAAATATCTGTCGGGTTATGCCACGAATAAAAACACCCTTGAGCTCTTTAAATCTAAAGGGTTTAAAGAAGATCAACGGTCGGATATGGGTAATGACTATCTGAGTGGCATCGCTCGATCGACCGGTGAACAGATTCCATATTATGATGAATTATAATTTCCATGGTTAAAAAGATGACGGTCTATTCAGATTTCTTATGACCCTTTTGCATCATTGGGAAAATCCCACTTGACCAGTTGGCCAAGGACAAAAATTTTACCATAGAGTGGAAAGCCTTTGAACTGAGGCCCGAAGGTATTGAACTCCCCGAGAAACCCCCAAAATATATTGCCCAAGCGAAATCGCGAATTGCAGCGATAGGTCGCAAGTACGGTGTGCTCATGATCTTTAATGATCAGAGTAAACACTCCAGATTGGCGTTGGAAGGCGCTAAATTTGCGGAAGACCACGGACTGGCCAACGAATATCATGAGGCGGTTTTTGCCGCACAATTTCAACAGCAAAAGAACATTAATGATTTGAATATTTTAACAGATTTAGCTCAGCAAATTGGGCTAAACCAGCAAGAATTCCGCAAGGCGCTCCTGTCTAGGCACTACGAACCAGCTGTTTTGCAGGATGTAGAAGAAGCCCATCGTTTGGGCATTTCTACGGTGCCTTGTTATATCGTCGAGGGTCGTGCCGTTTATGGTGCTCAGAACTATGAAGTACTGGAGAAACTTCTGCAGGGGAATGGAACTGGGTTTCCACTAGATATGAACTGACTAAGTTGAGATCAGATGAAGGAGGAAGTTGTTCGATGGAATTAACGGATGCACAAAGGAAGTCCTTAAAAGGGCAGGGCTACCTGGCTTATAAAGATGGTCTCCATTTTTCTTGTAGGGTTATAATACCAGCAGGCGCAATGAAGGCCCAAGAAGCACGCAAGATCACAGATATCTGTGAGAAATATGGAAAAGGCTATTTCAGCCTAACTCAGAGATTAAACGTAGAAATTCCTTGGATCCAATATCAGGATCTCGAGCATGTCAAACGAGAACTGATGGAAGTGGGCCTATCAATTGGAGGCACAGGAATGAGAGCCAGACCGGCCCATACTTGTAAGGGCAGTGTTTGTCAAATGAGCTTTTTTGACACAGAGGCTGTCGCTAAATTGATCGATGAGCGATTTTATAAAGGGCAATACGATGCTTCACTGCCTAATAAATTCAGAATCGTCGTTAGCGGGTGTCGCAATGGCTGTTCTAAGCCGTACCTCGGATGTATCGGATTGCAAGGTAGAAAACCAAATCAAGTAGCCATTGTCATTGGAGGAAGCTCTGGCAAAGAGCTCGTCATCGGGAAGGAATTGTCCGGACTATACTCAATCAGTGAGGCACTGGATATCGTTGAGAAAGTAATGTCCTATTATAGAGAGAACGGCATGCCGGGTGAACGATTTGCGCAGACTGTTGAAAGAATTGGCTTTGAAACCGTGAGGAGTTTTTTGACTCGTTAAAAATAACAGGCCCCGTTGACACAATCTCAACGGGGCCTGTTTTATAGGATTTAAAGGGTTATATTATATTTATATTTCTTGAAAGATTGGAATAATCATAGGACGTCTCTTCGTCTTATCATACAGATGTTTGCTCACAGCATCCCGAACGCGATTCTGTAAGATGGCGGTTTCATGGATACCGCTCTGGAGGCTGCGAGCAATGGTTTGTCGAGTGATCGCTTTTACCTCACCGAGCATTAGGTTGGACTCTCGAACATAAACAAATCCTCGTGTCACAACATCTGGGCCCGATAATATGGCGTTCGTTTCGGCATTGAGGGATAAAATGATGATAAGGATTCCATCTTGGGATAGGAGTGTGCGGTCTTTCATTACACTACTTCCAATATCTCCGACGCCTAAGCCATCGATGAAAACTCGCCCAGCAATGACGTTCTCAGTAAACTTTGCCGCCCCATCACTTGTAAACTCTATAACATTGCCAATCTCGGCTACGAAAATATTTTCGCGTGGAATGCCTAGTTGCACGGCGAGTTCAGCATGTTTCATCAGCATACGGACTTCCCCATGGACTGGAATAAAGTACTTGGGTTTAACCATGGTGAGCATGAGTTTAAGCTCTTCTTGGCTAGCATGACCAGAAACGTGCATCCCCGAGATCGATTCATAGATGACTTTGGCGCCTAACTTGAAGAGCTGATCAATATTACGAGAGACGGCTTTTTCATTGCCAGGGATGGGAGAAGCCGAAAGAATCACAGTGTCCCCTGGATAAATGGAAATCTGACGATGATTATGGTTGGCCATGCGGGTTAGCGCAGCCATCGGCTCGCCTTGGCTACCAGTCGTAAGGATGCATACCTCATTTCCAGGTAAGCGCATGGCCTCATCGACGTCAATGAGCGTGTCTTCCGGGATATCGAGATATCCAAGATCAGAGGCTATGCTAACAACGTTGACCATGCTTCGACCGACAGTAGCAACTTTGCGATGGTATTTGAAGGCTGCGGAGATCGCTTGCTGAAGCCGATTGACATTGGAGGCGAAACTAGCAAAAATAACTCGTCCTTCAGCTTCCGCAAAGGCTTTGTCAATATTTTCGCCAACAAATCGCTCGGACTTTGTAAAACCTGTGCGTTCCACATTGGTACTATCCGACATTAGGCAAAGGACTCCGTTGTCACCAAGTTCGGAAAACTTGTGTAAGTCAAGAACTCCTCCGCTGACCGGTGTATGATCTAGTTTGAAATCCCCAGTGTGGACGATGGTTCCTAGAGGGGAATGAATGGCTAAACCCACAGCCCCAGGTATGCTGTGGCTCCCATTGATAAAGTCTACCGTGAAAGAACCCAACGTTATGGACTCTCCGGGCTGGATGACATTGGTCGTGACTTGTCCCAATTTGGCTTCAGTGAGCTTATATTGAATTAATCCAATGGCTAAGCGAGTTGCGTAAATCGGAACATTTAAATGTCTTAACAGGTAGGGTAGTCCCCCGATATGATCTTCATGACCATGGGTGATGATAATTCCCAGAATTAGATCTTTGTTTTCAATGAGGTAAGTATAATCCGGGATCACGAGGTCGACACCCAACATCTCATCGTCCGGAAAAGCTAGGCCCGCATCAATTAACAGGATTTGATTATTATAGCGGATGGCGGTTGTATTCTTTCCAATTTCCCCTAGTCCACCTAGAGGGATAATTTGTAGTTTGCTTTCGTTGGTCAAGTGATTTTTACCTCCTATTATAAAGTTGACCCTATAAAAGGCATTATGCCCATTATGGAGTCTTTTCAGAACCATAATAAGGATACGCGCACGAGTCAATCGAACTTACTATAACTTATAAGACTAGCTATTGCAAGGTTTGCTTCACTGTGTTACAGAAGCATGAGGTTATTGTAGGATGAGGTTAAGGATCGTCGATGGTTGGTGAATAAACATATCTACTATTAGGCAAAGAATCAGTTATACTAAGATAAGCATTGGTCAAACTAATTAGCGGGGAGCAATCTTAAATTGCATCATTTCATTCCTTACAAACAACCATCTAAAAAGCGTGTCCTCATCATGACGGCTGTTACCGCCGAGCGGGATGCCGTGTTGCGTGGCCTCCACAGTGATTCAAGGTTTGATGTCTTGGTGGCGGGTGTTGGTTCGGTCGTTGCCGCAGTGAACACAGCTAGGGCTTTGGTGACTGAAGAGTATGGTCTGGTGATTAGTGCCGGTATCGGTGGAGGTTTTCCTGGTAAAGCTGAGGTCGGTTCACTTGTGGTGGCCAACGAAATCGTCGTTGCTGACTTAGGAGCGCAGACTTCGGAAGGATTTCGTAGTGTTGATGAGTTGGGCTTTGGCGCTGGTTGCACCCAACTACCGCTTGATACTAACCTAGTAGACTGCGTCACTGGGGCACTACGAGCGGCTAAGTTGCTCGTCTGTTCTGGTCCTGTACTTACGGTCTCAACCGTTACGGGTACGGCTGAAAGAAGTCGAGAACTGGCGACTCGAATACCAGAAGCCACGGCCGAAGCGATGGAAGGGTATGGCGTGGGATGCGCAGCATTTGATAGAGGTTTACCGGTTCTGGAGATCCGTGCAATCTCCAACATGGTCGGTCCACGTGATCGGTCGACATGGCGAGTCAAAGAGGCTCTCGACGTCCTGGAAGCGGCTAGTGCAGTCCTAACGGAGGTTTTAGTATGAAAATTGCCATCTCTCCTTGTCCCAATGACACGTTTGTTTTTCATGCCTGGGTACACGGCTTAATACCTGGTGCGCCTCAACTAGAGGTCACCTACGCCGATATCGACATTACCAATACTTTAGCAGCCGGCTCCGACGGACCGGATATCGTCAAGATCTCGTACGCAGCACTCCCGTGGGTCTTGTCTGAGTATGCCCTCTTGCCCTGTGGCGGTGCGCTGGGTAAAGGGTGTGGGCCACTGGTGCTGACGTCAAATAGAACAGGTCGTCACAATGATCTAGCCAGTTTATCCGGTCAACGGGTGGCGGTCCCCAGTGAACGGTCAACCGCTTATTTGCTTTTTCGTTTGTGGGCAGCACAACATGTGCCTAGGGGAGTGGGCGAAATTATCGTCATGCCATTTGATCAAATTATGCCAGCAGTCCGTGACGGTTTAATCGATGCGGGGCTTGTAATCCATGAGGCTCGCTTTACCTATCCTTCTTATGGACTAACCCTCTTAGCTGATTTAGGAAATTGGTGGGAGCAAGAGACGAATCTGCCCATCCCCTTAGGCGCAATTATTGCTCGTCGGTCCCTGGATCTATCGGCAATTACCGGGTGGATTCAGGCCTCAGTTCAATACGCTTGGGCCCACCCTCAGGAATCGAAGGACTATGTGCTACAGCACAGCCAAGAGTTGTCCACTGAAGTAACCCAAGCCCACATTAAACTGTACGTGAACGAGTTCACCAATCAAATAGGCGGAACAGGATATAAGGCCGTCGAAGCGTTGTTAAGCAGAGCTTCGCAAGAAGGGTTGGTACCCAAGGTGGATCTTTCAGCACTATACCTATAAGGCAATAGAGACTAGAGAAAATAAAAACAGAAATAGCTGAAAAGAGGTTAGTGCACAATGTCTATTGAAAACAAGCTTAGTGAGTTAGGCCCCTTATTAATAAACTTAGAAAAGGAAAACAATCCCAATAAAAAGAAATTAATCTATTTAGTCTGTCTTGTACTAGCCGGTATAAGCTTTTATTTTAGCACTAAATCAGGTTTTTTTGCTATTGGCTTGTTTATAGCGTTGGAATTTTTTGAAGCTCGTAAATACAAAAAATATGGTCGGGGTATTTATACAAATGGTCTTTGTTACAATGGCACGATCACCAAATGGTCTAATATTAAAGCTTACGAATGGGTTGAAAGCGGTGCACACAGTACGTATGGTACTTTAAAAATAACCAAGCTTAAAAGTATAATTCCTGGAACAGTCTTCTATTTAGCTATTTCGGATCATCAGAAAAATGACGTAGAAAAAATACTGAAAAAATTAGTAAGAAGGTCACCCAAGAAATCCTCCAAGAAATAACGACGACGTCTAGAATACAAATAAGGCTGGAAACTAATTGTTTTCAGCCTTATTTGTACTAGTCAGAAAGTATAACTTTATGTTATATTTTTTCTGGAAGGTCCCTTCTCGCCATCCTTGGCCAGCGCATCAGGGTAACTAAGGCAGCCACCAGCCAAGTTTTCTTTGCGTCTATAAAATCAGAGTTGAATAAATATTTAAGCAATTCATCAAAAATGGAAGGGTTTTGGAACTTTATAGAGAATTAGTGTGAAATATTGAATAAATAATCATATTAAGTCAAATTGCAAAAAACGAAACGATGGGAAATTTATATACGAGTTGATAGACAGCTGACCTCACTCAATGACTGAATTAGATTAAAGAAGGAAGTGCTTAAAATGGCGTTTTTTAAAAAAGACCGCACCACAAAAGTTGTCGACGAATTTGAATTGGATTGCAGCAAGCTCTATGAATGTCTGACTCATTGTGATTTTTCTCGACGAATTGAAGTTGACATTGAACCCACGAGTCGCATCTTTCCGGTTGTAGAAATTTTAAATCGCGTCATCGATGAAAGACAGACGTCGACCTCCGCCAGCTTAACGGAACTAGACGGCACGGTAAACAATTTATCTAAAATGACTTCTATTCGTAAGATGCTTGTAAACATTGGCGAGCAGTCGACCCAACTTGGTAGCATGGCGGCACAGGCTGAACAATTAGGTGCTGCCACCAGTCAGGTCGCGAATTCCGCGGCGAACTCAGCCACCTTTGTGGAAAAAGCGGCGTCGACTGCGACTTTAGGTGGCGAGAAAATTCAACAAGCGATTGAGTTTGTTGAATTTTCTTTCGATGAATTCTCCAAGGTCAGTCAGCAGGTTCAAGAAGTGCTTAATTCTATGAAAGAAATTGAGGAAATCGTGGGGGTAATCGCAGGGGTTGCTGACCAAACGAACCTTCTGGCGCTTAATGCCGCCATTGAAGCGGCCCGTGCGGGGGAGCATGGTCGAGGTTTCGCCGTGGTTGCCGACGAGGTGCGCAAACTTGCGGAACATACCAAGGGATCAGTGACGGACATCCGACAAAAAATTGTTGGTTTAAGTGAGAACTCGCAAGAAACAACCAATAATATTGCCGCGCTTTCTATTACAATGCAAAAAGGTAAAAGTATCATGCAGGAGGCGGCAGAGTCCCTGCAAGGGATTATCCATAATTTTGGAGCGATCGCGGAAGATATCCAAAACATTGCAGCAGGTAGTGAAGAACAAAGTGCTGCCGTACAAGATGCAGCGAGTAGTATCTCGACCATTGCGAGCGGGGCAGAAGAGATTGAACAAGTGGCCAAAGTGACGGGGCAAGGAATCTACGATATTAGCCAAGCGTTACAGAAGATAAGAACGGAGCAAGTTGCGCGAGTCCCTTATTTAGGAACACATCAAGCCTTGGAACTCTACAAAACGGATCATTCGCTTTGGACATGGCGGATCTACAATATGATTTTAGGATTTGACCCTCTGAAATCCAGTGACGTTGGAAACCATCACGAATGTCGCCTAGGTCATTGGGTCGACAGTCATAATTCGGAAAAATGTCGCAATTTACCAGCGTTTAGACGACTCGAAGCGCCTCACAAGCGGGTGCATGAGTTGGCTCGGGAGGCCGCTGTAGCTTATGAACAGGGTAATATCGTCAAAGCCGAGCAAATTTTGGAGAGGATGGGTCAGGCGTCCAGTGACGTTGTGGGGATATTAGAGGATTTACAATGGGCTTGTCAGTCTGAAAATTCCAAGCTCGAAGATTTATAGCAAACACCGTCTGAAGTTTGACCCCGTCCTCTCTCATTGTCCGTTTGTAGTCATAGTTTGTTTGCTACTGGCTATAGTTAATGCTATAGGGTTGGAAGTTTAATGATGGAGCGGCCTTAGTGAACTCCTAGGTTGGGATTGTTTATAAAACAAGTGGACGATACAAAAAGAGAGGGGATGTGATAGAAAAAGCGACTAGACAGATGCAAAAATGGTACCAAGTTGCAAATAAGCAACCATATTGTAGCTTTTATGCAACCGAGAAGCGTGAAATGTTATAAATATTTAAGGTAGCAAATGAAATAAATATTAACGGTAAGTCCAAATAGCCTACTAATTACTGATTAATTAGACTATTTGGACTTATTTATATTATCTAATTTTTTATAGACACTAAAAATGATATTGGCATAGATCTTGCGTATAACTAAGGTCAGAGGATATTTATGAAACCAATATTAAGAGTCTCCATTGGCAACATGAAAAAAACCTCAAAGCAAAGTCATGTTGAACATGAAGTGAGCAGACCTAAAAATACAGAATATTTAAACAAAATGACTTTGTGTAGTAAGTAGTAAACGAAGGAGGATGGACTTAATGAAATTTGAGAAAGTAGCTGTTCTTGGCGGAGCTGGAAACCTAGGGGCTGATATTGTACGAACGATCGCTCAAGCTGGCCTAGAAGTCTTAATTTATGAAAGCAATCTAGAATTAGCCCAAAGGGGCAAAGCAAAGCTGGATAAAATCTATCAAAAACTCGTGGATAAAGGTAAAATATCCGCTCAAGTCAAACTGACTATACTTGACCGTATTGTTGTATGTGACAGCTACGAAGCAATGATTGATGTTGATTTGGTCATTGAAGCAGTTTTCGAAAATACGCAGTTGACCGCAGATGTTTTCAGGCAACTGGACGAAATTGTTAAATATGACACACTCTTTGCTAGTGATACCTGGTCTCGATCGTTGACAGAAATAGGAAGTGCGACCCAAAGACCTGATAAAGTTATCGGTCTGCATTTCTTCAACCCCGTGCCTTTTATGAAACGGGTTGAGTTGGAGATGGGTTGGGAAACCAGCGAAGACACTTACCAAGCTTCCGTCGATTTCTGTGAACAGATTGGCAAGAAGGTTAGGTACGGGTGGAGAAGATGTGTTCTTCCGTATTTGAACTGTCAGGAAAATCAGCTCAGTATTAATGAGTGATTATATGGTTTGAACACCTCTATTTAGTTGTATCATGGCACTAAATAGAGGTGTTCTATGTAACCCACCCCTATTGCCAACAACGTAGATTGTGGTGACGTAAAGTCTAAGGGAAAGAGAGAAGGTATTACCGCTTAAGTGGCGAATAAATTTAGTAGAAGACTGAAAACTGTGAATTCTAACTATTTCGCATTGTCATAGCTATTTGGCCCCTAAGGGAGGTAATAAGGTGACAACTGCCCATAGTAACTCGAAGCCTAACCAGCAAAACCCTCTCAAGGACAATTTAAGAAAAACTTTCAACCTGTACTATTTACAACAGATTATTGATAATTCATCGGATGCTATCTTTGTAACCGATGAATTGGCTAATGTGCTCTTAGTCAACGCAGGCATGGTGATATTTATGGGACATAAACCGGAGGAAATGATAGGAAGCAATGCAATAGATTTAGTAAGAGAAGGTATCTATGATTGGTCTCCAACCTTAAAGGCAATTAAAACACGATCTGTCGTCTCAGGCAATGTAACCAATAAGCGTGGCGTTAAGTTTATGGTTACCAGTAAACCCCTAGTGGATGAAAATGGAAATATTGTGATGGTCATTACGAATGCACAAAATAAAGAAGTGTTTGATGACTATATAACAGCCTTAGAAAAGGAAAGAACCACCGTTAAACGGTATAAGACGGCCGTAGAATATCTCAGCGAAGTGGATTTGGAAAATAAAAAGATTGTGGCTGAAAGTCCCCAGATGCGTCAAATCATGAAAATAAGTAAAGTCATAGCTATCACTGATAGTACGGTCATGCTCATTGGAGAGACCGGTACTGGTAAAGAAGTTATGGCCAGGTGTATACACAGAAACAGTCTTCGGTCAAAGGAACCGTTTATTCCAGTTAACTGTGCGGCGATTCCTCACGATTTGTTAGAGTCAGAATTTTTTGGCTATGTCCGCGGGGCTTTTACGGGCGCAAATCCACAAGGGAAACCTGGCCTGTTTGAAATCGCTGATAAAGGAACTTTATTTCTAGATGAAATCGCTGAATTGCCGCTATCAATGCAGTCTAAGCTACTCCGAGTCCTCGAATCCAGTGAGGTTCAAAGGTTGGGCGATACGAATATTTTTCAGGCTAATGTCCGATTTATTGCGGCAACAAATAAGGATTTAAAGGAAATGATGCGCCAAAAACTGTTTAGAAGCGACTTATACTATCGTCTTAATGTAATACCCATTACCTTACCCCCGCTCAGAGAACGGCCTGAGGATATTCTGACCTTTGCCTTGAAATTTCTAGAGGAATTGAACCGAAAATATGCGTTCAGAAAGGTCTTCTCTTCACAAGCCACACTAGCCTTCCAAAACTATAGTTGGCCAGGGAACGTCCGAGAATTGCGTAATGTGATCGAGAGATTGGTCATAACGTCAACCGGCGACATTTTGAATTTTGAGGATCATTCCTTAATCGATCGAAGAATACATCTGGAGCTTGAAGAAGGTTTGCCTGAAACAACTAAAACCTATCAAGGGACTTTGAAGAGTGTTATTAAAACAGTCGAAGACGCGTATATCAATCAAGTTTTGATTGAATGTGGAGGTAGAGTGGGAGAAACGGCACGTCGCTTAGGAATTCACCGTTCAATGTTGTATCGGAAGACGATTAACCGGTGATATGGCCTTTTTTTACCACTTTTACCACGGATAGACTATAATAGGAACTGAAAAGGGGAAGCAACCATGTGTTTGCTTCTTTTTGCGTATAATTGGGGAATGGAATAGTAGTGTAACGTGAATTATGTCTCGGCGCAGGATACGGGGTTATCTAACCCTAAAGAGGAGATAAATCATGGAATTACTGAACGTAACCATTGACCACGCGGGGTATTCTGGCAAAAAGGCAGATGTTATTAAGGACGTGACCTTGTCTGTGAAATCCGGTGAACTGGTGGGGCTCATTGGCCCCAATGGCGCAGGCAAAAGCACGACCATCAAGGGGATCTTGGGGTTGCTGCCGGTTATGGTGGGCAAGGTCGAAATCGCAGGAAAAAATAAAAATTGCGCGTATATTCCCGAACAACCTGTACTCTATGATGGGTTGACACTTTGGGAACATTTAGAGCTAGCTGCTGCTGCCTATGAAATGGATCGGGAAGTCTTCGTACCTAAAGCTGAGGAACTTCTTAAGCTTTTTCGATTGACAGAGGTAAAGCACCACTTGCCGGGTACTTTTTCGAAGGGCATGCAACAAAAGGTTATGCTGATCTTGGGTTTTCTGCTGGAGCCAGCGGTTTATGTTGTGGACGAACCCTTTATGGGTCTGGACCCCAGGGGTACTAAAGATTTCCTTGCGCTTTTGGACCAAGCGAGAGCACAAGGCGCTGGCGTGTTAATGTGTACTCACATCCTGGATACTGCAGAAAAGATATGTAGTGCTTTTATCTTGATGAACGCAGGGACGGTCCTAACTCGAGGAACCCTGCTGGAAATCAGGGAGCAATGCCAGTTGCCGGAGGGTTCTTTATTTGACTGTTTTGATCAACTTGTGGAGAGCACTTCATGATGACCGTGCCAAAACTCTTCTGGCAGCGGCTCGCTTCAGACTGGAAATACCAGTATGAAGCTTGGAAGACGGCTGTTGATTGGGTCGTGGCCTTATACATCGTGATTCCTTTTCTAGGTATTTTTATCTACGAGTATCTTGGTTGGTGGCGGGAAATGCCAAGTTGGCTAATTTATGTGAATCTCAATGCATTCTTGGGAATTGTTTTTATGTTCACTTGGTTGGGTACAACGCGCATCTTTTTGGAAGAAGCAGACCAGCTTTTTCTATTGCAGAAAAAGGCATGGATTCATCAGCTAATAAAGCTTTGTTTAGGGTATACCATAGGTTATAACGTGCTCATTAGCACATTCTTGTTCCTCATATTGGCACCATTTTTGTTACACTACGGGGTTTCACCTCGGGAAATTGTTTGGATGACCTTGTTCACGATCGTGTTTAAGACCTGTATGGGGATTGCCAAGCAATTCGTTGAGCTGCGATTTATGGGTTGGATTCAAAACCTCGTTAGAACAGTCCTGCTGATCATGGCGGGTGTTTACTGGAGGCAAAGCGTTTATTACCTTATGAGTCACTCAGTCTTGTATTATGTGTCACTGATCGTTCTTTCTGGGGTATTAGTTTTGCTTTTATTCAGACGGGTAACCTTGCGGGGAACTTTTTTCCTAGATGTCGTTCGAGAAAAAAATGCGAGGTTACGGCTAGTCAAACTTCTCCTGCAGAACTTGGGGACTTATGAGAAAAAGCCCATGTTCACTAGGAAACGCCCATTATTCTTCAGAAGCTCAAACCTACTCTTTAAGAAACGCAACCCCGTGAACGGCTTGGTGGAGATGTTTCTGAAAGCTGAATCGCGAGATGAGAAAGATGTGACAGCTTACTTCAAAATGTTGGGGACAAGCGTTGTGGCCATGATCCTCTTTCCCGCTGACTATGGATGGCTTCTTTGGGTCGTTTTTTCACTCATGATAACTGGCTTTATTGGGGTATTATGGAGGGCCGCAATGAACAATCCCTTTGTCTGTTTATTCCCTTGGCTTTCGGAAACAAAGGTGCCAGCGGCGAGGAAATCCATCTTTTTGATGGCTTTGCCGGGGCAGATATTTCTCGGATTAGTGGTTGCCATTAGGACTCAAGCCTGGTTGGGAGGCCTAGTGATGGTGCCCATTGCAATTCTTATCGGGTATTATAGTGCCAAGAAAGTTTCCTTAAAATCTTGAAAGAATTGTGATCATGTTCGCTCCTTGTGAACAATTTAGGCTAGAAATACTGAGATGAAGAAGGTAGTAATATGACAAATCCTCAAGTAAAACCAGTAATCTTATCAGAGCAGGTTCAGACAACCCTCACCACCCTTGAACCCCTCACCCGAAAAGTGTTTCTGTCCCTCACGCCACCTAGTCCAAGAGATAATCGGGCAGATGTCGATCAAGTGCGTCAAATGCTAGAACGGAGCTGCGACAATGTCTCGGTGCCCCTGTCACTGATGCGCAAGCTACCGAGCCTCTGTCGTGGTGCCGATTGGAAAGTCACCGCCACCTTAGCGGAGATTGGCAAGGGATGGAAATTAATTGAACTAGAACCCGGCGATACTACGAACGAACAATTCGGGTTGGCCATTGACATTGGAACAACAACGGTGGTGGTATACCTTATTGATTTGTGTGACGGTAAAGTTCTGAACCACGCGGCAGCCTATAACGCTCAAATTATCATGGGAGAGGACATTTTAACAAGAATTCGTCAGGCTCTTGAACCGGGCGGTCTAGACCGTTTGCAAAAAGCGGTTGTAGAGACACTAAACCGTTTAATTAAAGACCTTTGCCCGCTACCAAGAGAAACACAGAAAATTACCGCTGTAGCGATAGGGGCCAATACAACCATGATCCACCTCTTGCTGGGGTTGAACCCAGCGTCTATTTGCCGCGATCCCTATACACCTAGCGTGAACAATCCTGGCCTAATTCCTGCAGATGAGATTGGCTTAGACATCAATCCTCTCGCGCCGGTCTATTGTCTGCCGAGTATAGGAAGTTACCTTGGCGGTGATGTCATCGGCGGGATACTGGTCAGTGGGATGCACAAAAAGGCCGACGTCTCATTATTTGTCGACATCGGCACCAATGGAGAAATCGTGATGGGTAACGAAGATTGGCTTGTCGCTTGTGCCGGCGCAGCAGGGCCGGCACTGGAGGGTGGTGTTACAGCGTTTGGTATGCGTGCAGAACCGGGAGCCGTGGATCACGTTTCTATAGATAAGGCGACGGGTCAGGTCGAGTACACAACTTTGGACAATAAACCTGCCCGTGGGATCTGTGGTTCTGGACTGGTTGATACTTTGGCAGAGCTCTTCCTGGATGGTATCATTGATAGAAACGCCCATTTCGAGAAAGGGCGGGAGTCGTATGTCATTGTCCCAGCCAAAGAGACGGCTTTGGGAGAAGACATTGTAGTGACTCAGATTGATATTAATAATTTTATGGCGACCAAAGGGGCGGTCAATGCCGCAACGGATCTATTAATGGAAAACGTCGGTTGCGATTGGCAGGGCCTAAGCCAGTTCTATGCGGCTGGGGCGTTTGGTCAGTATTTGCCGATCGAATCAGCCATTACCATTGGACTATATCCTGACCTTCCACGCTCATCCATCGTGCGCTTGGGCAATAGTTCTGGTGAAGCCGCTCGTCAAGTCCTTCTATCTCGTTCCAAACGTATGGAGGCAGAAGCGATTGCGGCAAAGGTTACTTATTTCGAGCTAAATGCGAATACCACATTCATGGAAAAATTTCGTGGCAGTAAATTTCTGCCCCACACGGACCTTGCCCGTTACCCCAGTGTCAAGATACGGTAGGTGAAGTTGATGCCAATTTTGCAGGACCTAAACGAACAGAATGAATTTGATTGATCACGAAAATGACCACGTCTTAATAATTCAAGACGTGGTCATTTTCGTGATCA
>DHWG01000026.1:0-3569 GCA_002413075.1 Desulfosporosinus sp. UBA5188
CTTCGTCAAGACATTATTTCCATGCTTGTAACTTCAAAATCTGGACACCCCGGTGGAAGTTTATCAGCTGCAGAAATCTTGGCCACATTATACTTCCATGAAATGCGCGTGAAACCCGAAGAACCACAATGGGCGGATCGAGACCGCTTTGTTCTCTCTAAGGGCCATGCAGCCCCAGTCCTTTACGCGGCTCTCGCAGAGAAACGCTTTTTCGCTAAGGATGAACTTCAAGGACTTCGCCAAACTGGCCGTATGCTTCAAGGGCATCCCGATATGAGGAAGACCCCAGGTGTAGACATGTCCACGGGATCGTTAGGGCAAGGTCTTTCAGCGGCCAATGGAATGGCTTTGGCAGGAAAGCTAGATGGCAAAGATTATCAAGTGTACGTTTTGCTCGGTGACGGTGAAATGGCGGAAGGGCAAGTTTGGGAAGCCGCGATGGCGTCTGCCCACTATAACCTGGATAATGTTACGGCCGTCATAGATTTTAACGGTTTACAAATAGATGGGTTGACGGACAGTGTCATGTGCTCTTCTCCGCTCGTTGAAAAATGGCGGGCCTTTTGTTGGAATGTCATTGAAGTGGACGGGCATGATGTGGAGGCTTTGATGGCGGCGTTTGCTGAGGCAAGACAGGTCAAGGGTCAACCGTCTATCATCATTGCCAAGACGGTGAAGGGTAAGGGCGTTTCGTTCATGGAGGACCAAGCAGGCTGGCATGGCAATGCTCCCAGTGTGGAACAAGGCGAGCAGGCTTTGAAAGAATTACGGGAGGAGGCGTTAACCCTTGGCTGATAAAATAGCGACACGTGATGCCTATGGCAAGGCCCTTCTGACTTTAGGCGCTGAAAACCCCAAGGTGGTTGTCCTAGATGCAGATCTATCAAAGTCGACGAAGACCGCTGACTTTGGCAAAAAATATCCCGAACGTTTCTTTAACATGGGAATTGCTGAGGCAAACCTCATGGGCACCGCAGCCGGGCTAGCTGCAGCCGGCAAAATTCCGTTTGCTAGTACTTTCGCGATTTTTGCCGTAGGACGCGCGTTTGAACAAGTCCGCAACTCAATTGCCTATCCAAAGCTAAATGTTAAAATTGCAGCCACCCATTCCGGAATTTCAGTAGGGGAGGACGGAGGCTCACATCAGGCCATTGAAGACGTGGCGATCATGCGTGCCGTCCCAAACATGGTGGTTTTAGTGCCAGCCGACGGAGAGGAAACCCGCCAGGTAATTCTGGCTGCGGCTAAATACGTCGGGCCAGTTTATATACGCATGGGCCGTTTGGCAGTTCCAGTGTTGTTTGGAGAAGAGTATCATTTTGAAATTGGTAAGGCGAACGTCCTTAAAGAAGGAACCGACGTTGCCATCATGGCCAACGGTTTGATGGTTTCTATGGCTCTAGAAGCGGCTGCAGACCTGGCAACCGAGGGAATCAGCGTGAGTGTCGTCAACGTGGCTTCGGTCAAACCCTTGGATGTAGAAACTATTGTGCGGGTTGCTAAGCAAACGAAAGCTGTCGTGACCGCGGAAGAACATAACATTATCGGCGGACTAGGGAGTGCCATTGCAGAGGTTTTGGGAGAGGAAATGCCCACACCTATGGTTCGTGTCGGTCTTAAAGACACGTTTGGAGAGTCTGGTCGTCCTCAGGAACTTCTTGAGAAATATGGCTTGACCAAGACCGGCTTAGTGAACGCGGTCCATGAGGTCCTTGCTAAGAAGTTAGGATAAAGGAAACTTGATACCGGTGACAGGATTTGTCAAAGAAAGAAGGACAAGCACTCTCGGAAGTGCTTGTCCTTCTTTCTTTTGCTGATCATTATTTATTAAGTTCCTTGGTCATTTGTGTCGTTTTTGTGATGTTTAAATTAATTAACAGGAAATTCGCGACGAGTGTCGAAAGGTTATAAGAAGTATGGAGAAAAAGGGCTAGGCTTGCGAAAATCAAGGAGGATTGTATGATACAATTGACAAATGTGTCCAAGATTTATCAGAATGGTGCCAGAGCTCTTGTTGATGTCAATCTGAAAATTGGCAAAGGGGACTTTGTTTTTTTGGTGGGTCCCAGTGGAGCTGGTAAATCGACGTTGATTAAATTATTTTATCGTGATGAAACCCCGTCAAGGGGACAAGTCATTATTAATAGTAAAAATCTTGTGCGAATGAAAGAACGGGAAGTCCCTTATCTGCGGCGTAATATTGGAGTGATTTTTCAAGATTTTAAGTTGATGACCAATAAAACAGTGTATGAAAATGTAGCGTTTGCTCTTGAAGTGATCGGAGTGTCGAGGAAAGAGATTCAGATTCGTACGCGTACGGCGTTGGAACTCGTTGGGCTTGCGGTTAAAGAGAAGGCTTATCCACATGAACTATCCGGTGGCGAACAACAGCGTGTTTGTGTTGCTAGGGCCATTATTAATAATCCGGCCCTATTATTAGCCGATGAACCGACAGGGAACCTCGATCCAGAAACGGCCTGGGGAATTATGGACTTGCTTTATAACATCAACAAACGAGGAACGACGATTGTCATGGCGACTCATGCCAGAGCCATCGTGAATAAAATGCAAAAACGGGTGATCGCGATAGAAAACGGACGGGTCGCGCGAGATGATGAAAAGGGGGGATATGGCTATGACACTTAATTCCATTCGCTATATTCTGCGCGAGACCTTTAATTCCATGAAACGCAATCCTTGGCTAAGCATAGCCTCGGTTTTAACCGTGATGGTTTCCCTTGTGATCTTAGGCTTTTCTGTATTTTTTCTAGCCAATGCTTCCAACATGGCTAAATCTTTTGAATCCCAGTTGGAGGTTGCTGCATTCGTGAAAAGTGGCACAGCCCCAGCGGATATAGAGGTATTACAAACCCAAATTAAAGGGTTGCCCGGGGTGGCTTCCGTAACCATCGTTACCAAAGAACAAGCTCTGACTGATTTTGGAAAGACGATGGGTGACTCCCAAAGTAATCTCTTAACTGATTTAGGAGGGACGAATCCGTTCCCAGATAAACTGACCGTCAAGGCTACGGATCCTCAAAACGTTAAAACCTTAGCCGCCACGATGTCCACTCTTCCTGGGGTTGACAAAGTGCGCTACGGCCAGGGCTTTGTGGATCAGCTACTGAGATTTACGCAATGGTTAAGGTGGATTGGCCTTGGCGTGGTGGGAGCTTTTGGCATAGCCGCCATTGTGTTGATTTCCATTAACGTCAAAATGAATGTTTTTTCACGACGACGTGAAATTCAGATTATGAAATTAGTCGGTGCAAGCAACAGCTTTGTCCGGTGGCCTTTTCTTATTGAGGGCATGGTATTAGGGCTTATAGGGGGAGCACTGGCAGCTGGTATTGTTGGTATGGGCTATAACTGGATTACCATGTATGTCCAATCGACCTTAACCTTTCTACCCGTGGTTCAAAACGGACTTCTCTTCCGCCAAGTCTCTGTGGGTCTTTTGCTCGCAGGGATGGCGATGGGTGCTATAGGAAGTGGGTTCTCTTTGCAGAAGTTCCTTAAGTCTTAGGTCTTGGTCCGTTCAATGCGTTCTAGCTGGGAGGAAGTTTCTT
>DHWG01000026.1:3762-8585 GCA_002413075.1 Desulfosporosinus sp. UBA5188
TCCTTGGCACCGCGACATCAGTCCATCCTTGGACAAGACAAGCGTTTCTTTACGCCTTATCAACTGCGCTCATTGACGCGATTCCTCTATCCGTGCTCTCTAAGCTAAAAAACTTCCTCTTACTTAGGCGGACGGGGTGGAAGGACCTAGAACGCTTAGTCGCTGTTTGCGGCCTTGCCGCAAATACGCTGCGCGTGCTCACTAGGCAAAGCATATTTCTTTGACTGCGGTCTCCATGACGTTTGAAACAAAGCAGGAAATCCTGGTGGCGCTGTTTGTAACTTTGACGCAAACAGTGTATATACATATATATCATTCTAATAAGGATGGAGGGGATCGTGTGTTACGGAGGAAAGTGCTACCGATTTCGATAATTATCCTTAGTTTACTTGGGACATCGGCTTTACCTACCCAGGCGAATGAACTTGGAGATGCTGTAGGGCAACAGAAAGATGTTATCACTCAAAAGAATCAAGCGTCTGGGCAGTTGAATCAATTAACCTATACCGCTGATAAAATTAAAGCTCAAATGGCTGAGCTTGAAGCGAAAATTACGCAAGCTCAGGTACTCTTAGGCCAGAAACAGGCGTCGTCTGCCGAGGCTCAGAAACAAGTTCTCTCAGCTCAGAAAGAGCTGGATCTAAAACAGAAGCAGCTTGAGGACCGGCGGGTGGCACTTGGAAAACGGGCTAAGGGAATCTATGAGAGTGAACAAGTAAGCTATTTGGAAGTGCTCTTTCAGTCTGCTGACCTCGATGACTTCCTGACTCGCATGGATTATTGCACCAAATTAGTGTCTAATGACCGTCAGTTGTTGACGGACATTCAAGGCCAAAAGGAACAAATTGTCCAGAAAAAACACGAATTGCAGAGTAAAAGTGACCAAGCCGCACAGCTTCAAGTGCAGGCGACTTTGGTCAGCGCAGATCTCGATAAGACGAAATCTGAACAACGTGTGACCTTGGATCAAAATCAGAAGGATCAACAAGCGGCTTTTGATAACGTTGACCAGCTGGACGCTGCCTCCAAGGCTATTGGGGATAAAATCCGAAAAATGCAGGCAGCTTTGGCGGCTCAAGAAGCCCAAGCGGCACAGGCTGCGCGATCGACAAAGGCGACACCCTCGACCCAAGCAACACCCAAAGGAAGCGTGAGTGGACCAATTTCTAATTGGCCAGTTCCCGGCTTTTACGAAATCAGTGACCCCTTTGGTTGGAGGACTCATCCTATAACGGGTAAACAAAGCTTGCATACTGGCACGGATATTGTCGCTCCGACTGGAACTGAAATTCGTTCAGCGGGAGCAGGGATTGTCTTGACAGCCGGTTGGAATTCGGCCTATGGTAATATGACCATCATTAGCAACGGTAATGGGATAACCACGCTTTATGGACATCAGTCATCCTTAGCTGTCACAGAAGGTCAAGTTGTTCAGGTGAATCAAGTGATTGGATATGTTGGCTCGACAGGCTGGAGCACAGGTGCACATCTGCATTTCGAAGTAAGTATAGGGGGAAACCCAACAGATCCATTACAGTATTTCCGTAACTGAAATGGGATAAGCCGTATTTCTTAGCAGGGATAAGCATATAATAAAGCGAGACACTAGGGAAGGTGGTTGATCTGCTTGCAGGAGTGGAGCTGGAAAAAAGTAGCCAAAAACGTCGGGGTCTTATTTATAATATTTTCGGTCATCGTGACATCGACACTGGGCGTGATTGTTGTTGCCAACCTAAATAACGTGGGGCGATTTGTTCACGTTGTGCAACTGATTCGAGGCGACTACTTAGAAAATGCTACGACAAATCAGCTTGTGGAAGGTGCCACAAAAGGGATTGTAGAGATATTGGGCGATCCTTATTCGACTTACATGAATGCTAAGGAGAACGCAGAACTTTTTCAAATGATCGAAGGAAAGTTTGGTGGCGTAGGAATTGTTCTTAGTCTTAAGGATCCTAAAAAACTTGTGATACTACGATCCATTAAAAATTCTCCAGCTAGTAAAGCAGGGCTCGACGCAGGCGACGTCGTCAGCAAGATTAATGATGTCGACACTTCCAGTATGGAGCAAGATAAAGCCGTAGGTTTGATGCGCGGAGATCCGGGAACGATCGTAAACTTGACGGTGTATAGGGAGAGTACGAAGAAGACTTTCGTGGTCAATTTAACGAGGGAAAATATTACAGTTCCAACCGTCGAGGGAGAGGCCTTGCCGGGGCACTCAGATATTGCCTATCTTAATATTTCTCAATTTGCTTCAGATACAGGGACTGAACTTAAGGACACGCTGAACACTATGAATATCAAAAGTTTTAAGGGAATTATTTTGGATATGAGATATAACCATGGTGGAGAACTCAATGCGGCCGTTCAGGTTGCCAGTTACTTTATCCCAGACGGCCCAGCGGTCTATATTGTAGATAAGAAAAATAATGTCGATACAAAAATGACAGAAGGCACGTATTTGGGAATGCCCATGGTGGTCCTTGTCAACGAAGAAAGTGCCTCCGCTGCGGAGATTGTAGCAGGGGCCATTAAAGACAAAGGAACAGCGAGCCTAGTCGGCGTAAAAACGTTTGGCAAGGGGATTGTGCAAACGATCTTTCCCTTAGGCGGGGGGACGAGTGTCAAATTAACCACCGCCAAATACTTGACGCCTAATAAGGTGAGTATTCACAAAATAGGGATTACACCGGATGTTGTGGTAGAACTAACCAAAGGGCAACCAGCCACCATTTCCCCAACAGACACAAACTTTGACAATCAGCTTCAAAAAGCTTTACAGACCTTACAGGGGAAACTGAAATAAGGGATTTTAAAGACCCGCCCTAATACGTGGTTCGAAGATGGAACTGCGAATAATCTTTCAATTGACACGCTCTCAAATGGAGCGTGTCTTTTTCTTATTAGTCAGAAAGTATAACTTTTTATATACTTTCTGGAAGGTCCCTTCTCGCAATCACGGCGCCGTACCCTCCTTGGTGGCGCTCACGAATATCAACGGCGAACCATGAGTAGTAGCCGTCGTTCACGTCGTCGCATAGACTACGATGACCATAAAAAACGACGGGGGTTACAGCATGAGAAATAAGACCGGAGTTCGACATTATTTTGCAGAAGGAATGACCACTAGGGGCTACATATCACTTTTGCCCAACATGATGCCGAGTTGGCAACGGGTTTATGTCTTATTGGGAGGACCGGGAACGGGTAAATCGACGTTGATCAAGGTGATCGGCCTAGAATTGTTGGATAGGGGATATGGCGTTGACTTTTTTCGTTCAGTGCGGGACCCAGATTCAATGGCAGGTTTCATTATCCCTAATATGGGATTGGCCATGTTAGATGCCATGGAAGTTTCCCCACTGCGTTGGAGAGCTCCAGGGGTTGTTGAGAAGTTTATTGATTTCAGCATTTTCTGTGATGAAATAAAGCTAGAGAAGCAACGTTCACAGATTTTGATCATTGAAAATCTTCTACAAGACCTTCAAAACACCTTGGAGGAAGAGCTGGCCGAAGAACTGGGATTGTTGCTTGGAGATAGGGTTCCTAAACGTTCTATGGAAAAAGAAGAGATCTCTTGGATCTTGGGAAATTCTGCATGCATGAAGGTTAAGAAAGAACACACAGGTCCTTGGCCTCTCGCGGAAAATGCCCTTAAACTCTTGCAGAAAAGCGTTATTATACCATATTTTTTGCACGGCTTAACCGTGAACGGATGGCTTAATCTTGCACCACATTTTCTGACGGATTTTGATCAAATCTGTCTAGAAGGGGACGAAACATTGGATGCCATTGATTGGGTATTGCGGGAAGCACAACAATTGGGACAAAAAATTGAGATTGTCTTACATCCACTGAATCCGGATGAAGTGATTGGAATTGTTTTCCCCGAAAGGCATTTGGCGATCTGGCAAGGAAATCCGGAAAATTTAAAAGATCAAGGATTAGATCGACCTTTTAGTGCAAAATTAAAAGAGACCTTAATAGCATGGCAATCACACCGGTCTGAGCTTAAAGCGATCTATATGGACGCGATTAGTTTTGATCAATTGGATAGCTACAGAGAAAATTTACTCAATGAAATCTTGTGTGATTTACAAACAAAGTAGGGGCACGATAGATCGTGCCCCTACTAGACCTGAATCATGAAGTTAATAACTAAATATGGTGGGATCTAGAAGAAACTCTCCGAGTTCTGACATAATAAATTCCAAATCAGATTCTTTTAGGGATAGGCGGTCAAGAGCTTCTTGCTGTAGGGGGTTCAAAAAGCTGTCCACACCGCCACCGATACCCAGTAAGCTAGCTATGCCATTGGCAACGTGAATGACGCTGGCAAGTTCGGAGTGATATTGCGCACTGGAAGGGGCATGGTGCCAAGAGATACTTTGGACAAGATCTTCCGGTAAATTCCAATTTTTTGCCAGAAATCCACCGACAGTTGCATGATTAAACCCAATGATTTTTTCCTCAAGCTCAACATAGGAAAGGTTCGCAGCGGTCACTTTTTCTAACAGGTAAGCACCCACTTCCTGGACATAAATAGAAATAACGAGTTTCCCGATATCGTGAAGTAAGCCAGCTGTAAAGGCAACATCTCCGTAAGGGAGGTTCTGTTTTTTGCATAAACTTTTGGCGGCCATGGCCGTAATCATGGAATGCTTCCAGAGACCATCTTGATCAATCTCATAACCGACGAGCTTAATTTTAAGTATTGGGGCGACAGCGGAAGCCATCGCTAACCCTTGTGTTGCCCGAAAGCCAAGTACGACAATGGCCTCTTGAAGAGAAGATATACGTCTCGCATAGCCATAATAAGC
>DHWG01000026.1:8819-10409 GCA_002413075.1 Desulfosporosinus sp. UBA5188
GTTAAGGCAATGACCCGCATTGCAGAGGTGGGCAGAGGGGGGAGACCTTGAATTCGTTTTAAGATATGTTCTAATTTGACCGGCAAATGAACAACCTCCTTTTGACTTTTAAAGATAAGTGGCGATGAACGAAGAATTATGGTAAATCCTAGGACAAGCTAAGATGACAAGGTTAGCATAGCTCCATAAAGCAATGAATTATCAAGAATTATCAGTCCAATTATATAAAAAGTAATCTCTTTTTACTACTGAATTTTTTCAGCCGACAAGGGAAAACTAAATTAAACATTGAAGGATTGAACGATTAAACTTCGAAAGGAGTATGACCATGTCAAAAAGTGCACGTTTTCTTCTATTTATTCTTTCCTTATGTCTTAGTTTAACAATAAGTGGCTGTGGTCTACAAGCCCTTTTAGGAAACAAGAACAAAACTTCTCCAACGAAGGAAGGGACGGGGACAGTGATCGCTGTTTCTCTCAATGAATCAGATCCCAATAAACTACTGATTACTAAAGGGATCAACGATCTGGCGAAAAAAGAAAACATTCAAGTGAAGTATATCGACCCAACAGCGGCGTCAAAAGAGTCACCCTTAAAAGGGGCAAAGATTCTTATTTATCAAGGGGGAAATGTGAGTCTCCTAAAGACGGCAGAAACGGAAAAAATTCCGGTATTAGCTTTAAGTCAACTTCCTGCAGGTGTGAAGATCGTAGGGATTATCACCCCAGATCAGGAGAAGGTTGGTGAACTTATGGCACAAATTTTGGTCAGTAAAGTAGTTGAGGGTCAGGTCGTCATCTTGCAGGGAGATCCATTGGAAACCGGATTCCAGGAACGTTTAGCCGGAAACAAATTAGTGCTTAGTAAATATCCCAAAATAACCGTTCAAAACATTATAAGTTCCCCAGAGTCCGACTCTGTTGCCAAGCAAGGGTTAGTGGATTTTCTTCAGAAGAATCCTGGTAAAGTCCAGGGCATCTTAGCTCATACCGATAAATTAGCCACTTTAGCCAACGAAGTTTTGAAACAAGCCCAGTTAGATAAGAAAATTATCTTAGTTGGGGGACAAGCCAGCGTTCCGTCCTTGGACCGAATGGTTAGTGGCGCTCAAGTCGGAGATGTTGATACGTCTCCCTATCTGCAGGGTGTTAATGCGTATCAATGGGCTCAGAAAATTATAAAAAAGGAATCCCTAGAGGTCAATGATTCCGTCACAAGTGAACAAGGGGAAATTCCAGCTAAGATTATTCAGGTGAAGGCAGTAACGCCAGAAAATCTGGCGGTGATCCAGAAGAGTTATACGCTAACGTTGCAAAGTGCGGAGCAAGATAAAAAAACAGAGCAGTCGAGCCAAGCCTCTCAATCGAAAGATCAATCAAAGGATCAAGGACAAGCGGCCAAAGCCGATCAGAGCGGAGATAAGGCAGCGGCAAAGAGCGCAGGACAACAGGACAAATCAAGCCCTGTTCCAACTGGAGCCCAAAAGGTTACCGAACGGATAAAAACTGAAACAACGCGCGAGTACCTTGATGCCCAAGGTAAAGTCATTGGCACAGAAAAAACAGTCAATGAACAAGAGAAAATCGTGCC
>DHWG01000181.1 GCA_002413075.1 Desulfosporosinus sp. UBA5188
TACCTCGCCTTTCCACCCTTACCCAGGACTCAGCAAGCTGAGTCCTGGGCGGTATCTCTCTGTTGCACTATCCTTAGGGTTCCCCCCACTGGGCGTTACCCAGCACCTTGCCCTGTGGAGCTCGGACTTTCCTCAGAGGCGACCTTTCGGTCCCTACCCCCGCGATCATCTGATTGGCTTCGCTACGTAATCTTACTAGAAAAATTAGTTCTGGTCAAATGGAGAGTTTTACCGGACGAGTTCAGCACTTATTTTATGCTTATTTTCCGCCATTTCTTCCATCTCATCATCAATGTCCATGAGTGCGGTTAACCATTTAGCACGATTGTCTTTACTTTCTGCTAAATTAGTTAAGACTTTTTCGCGTTCTTTTCGTAAAATTTCTGATCGGTTGATTGCCATCGCTTTCTTGTTTCTCCTCTCCTATCAGTTATAAAACACCGTGAAGGCTCATTCTTCTAATAGGTTGTGTTCACTTCTGTGAAAATAATCTATTTTCAGACTATTGCATTAACCTTAATGTTAATAGTATTATATTTCACGATGTATGTCAAGTGGTAATAATTACTTTCACAAACCATGCTCCCCATCGATGGCCGAGTGACCCTGTAGCCCTCGATGGCGTGAAGGGACGCCCCTTCCATAGCCTCATAACCACGGTGAACGATTGATTGCACTGACTCGAATCTCAATACCCTTCAGCGCTTTATCGGTGGATAGATAATCAGACATTGCTTGGAGCATCGGCGCTTCACTCAGGAAATGCCCAAGATCACCGACGGCCATGCCTCCTTCAATTGCCTCTAAGGCAGCATGATGGTCAACGTCACCCGTAATGAGAAGATCCACGCCTTTAAACAACGCTTTCTGGACAAAGCTTGATCCGCTGCCATTCACGATCGCAACTTTACGCACAACACGCTCTAACGATCCCGCGAGGCGAACGCCCGTTAATTCATAAGGCTGTGCATAGACGCCTGGCTGCCTTAAGCACTCCAAAAAGCGCGTCCAGAGATCCCCTAGCTTTTCAGGCTTCGGTAGATACCCAGTTACCCCATACCCCCGTTTCTCACCGCTACTGAGAAGGGGCTTGAGATCAGGGGCTGACTCTTCCAAAATCTTCATAGTCTTCAGTCCAAGCACCTCACCGAGTCTTCGGCTTGAAGAAATTATAGATTGGTCCAAATTCGTATGGGCCGCATAATAACCAATTTGATGTTGCAAAAGTCGAAGTGGGACCTGAGCTGCCGCATTATCTGCCCTCAAGTTTTTAAGCGGTCTAAAAATTATCGGGTGATGCGCGACGATCATCTGTGCACCATAAGCTTTTGCTTCTTCAACGACCTCCAAAGTTCCATCTAACGTGATGAGGATGCGCTCAACCGTGGTGGAGCCGCACCCTACGAGCAATCCAACATTGTCCCAATCCTCTGCCCATGATTTGGGCGCTATTTTTTCGATGACCTGAGCCACCAACTCCGTGGTTACTGCCATTGTATTAATCCCTCCACCAAAGTCGACGCCTCAGAGACTTCTCTGATTTTCGCCGTAATCTCAGAACTCTGTGACTTTTTCATTTGCTCCATTCGCTTTATAAGCATACGCCTGTATTCGTCCATATATCGTGTCAAGAGGTCCGTCCGTTCTTCCAAGATTAGTGGTCCAAAATGCCAAACGAGCTTCTGGACAAGACCTTCAAACTGCGCCTCTAAAAGGTTCTCCTTATCAACGAGAGGCTGTAAACGTTCCGTCCACTGGCGTTCAATCGTTTGTAGTTTGGCTCTGTCCCAGCCCTCGTCCTTGGAATAGACCATCACCCCATAGATTCGGTCGTCTTCTTCAACGAGCCTTTCGGCTTTAAGCAACCATCCGTTGCCTAACAATGCCAAACGCACCGATCGCTCTGAGCCCTGAGGTTGCAGGATCAAATGATGCACAGACTCTAAAACGTCCGGGCGAACAGAAAGGATGTCTAGCATGGTTTTTCCACCCATTCCCGCAAGCGTTAGGCAATCGACCTCCCCCGACTTAAGCGGCAAAAGCCCATCGCCAAACCGCACATCAATGACGGCTTCTAAATGCCGAGCCTTGACGGCCGCTAAGGCCGATTGATACGGGCCTTCATGAACATCAATGGCGACGGCTTTTGAGATCCACTGAGTCTCATAGAGGGCTATCGGTAAATAAGCATGATCTGTCCCTATGTCTCCCAACCTGGCACCCTTCGGGACATACTCTGCGACTCTTTGTAAGCGTGGACCTATTGTCACGGATAAAGTCATTGTTCACCTCATAAATTCTCAGGAGTTCTCTTATTCCCATAATTTCACACGTTCGAAGCTAAGAATATTATACACTATCTCTACGCAAAGGAGAAAATGAGCGGTTAGAGCAAAAAAATCCCCTCCCGAAGGAGGGGTAGTGAGGAGGAAAGTGCATGAAGAACACAAGGTCTATATTTCAACCATAAAATTACGAGTTATGAACTGTTGTCCTTATAATAACCCTTATTTGTTGCCATTTCGTGAGGTATTTATGAAGAAACTGTGATTATTTTCAATATCCCTTTAAATGCCGTACTTTTTCAGGCGATAAAGTAACGTTGGACGAGAAATTCCCAGATATTTAGCGACCTTTGTCTGGTTATAATTGTGTTTCTCCAAGGCCTTGATGATCAGGTGTTTCTCCATCTCTTCCAAAGAAAAACCACCCTCAGCAATGTTCAGCACGGGCGTTGTCGTTTCCTCTAGACTATTCAGTAAGTCCTTGGGGAAATGTTCCGGCTTAATTTCAGCCCCCTGGCAAACAATCAAAGCTCTTTCAATCGCGTTTTGAAGCTCTCTTATGTTACCGGGCCAGTTGTAACTGGTGAGGATTTTCATCGCCACTGAAGAGATTTTTTTGCTATTGGAAGGATCAAATTTCTTAAGGAAATGATTCACCAACAGGGGAATATCTTCTTTCCGTGATCTAAGCGGTGGCATACTGATACGCATGACATTTAACCGATAATAGAGGTCCTCCCTGAAGGTTCCGTGAGAAATGGCATTGGCAAGATCTAGATTCGTGGTGGCAATGACCCGAACATCGACATCAATCGTTTCAGTCCCCCCCACTCTTTCAAAACATCTTTCCTGGAGGACCCGCAGTAACTTCGCCTGCATACTGATGGGCATTTCTCCGATTTCATCGAGGAAAATCGTCCCTGTATCAGCAATTTCAAAGCGACCCTTCTTTTTACTGGTCGCCCCAGTAAAAGCGCCCTTTTCGTGGCCAAACAGCTCACTTTCTAGCAACTGTTCGGGAAGCGCTGCACAGTTTACCGCGACGAACGGTTTATCGACTCGGTTGCTAGCCTTATGTATCTCCACAGCGACGACCTCTTTACCGGTGCCACTTTCTCCGGTGATCAGGACCGTTGCCCCAGTTTTCGCGACCTGTTGAATCAAGAAGGCGACCTCTTTCATCGCATCACTTTGACCCACCATCTTCCCATATTTCTTGCCTAATTCCTGTCGTAAAAAATCAACTTGGTTTTCTAAATTAGAGAGATGTAAGGATTTCTTAATTTGTAGCTTGATCTCATCGAGCTTAAAAGGTTTCGTAATATAATCCGTGGCGCCAATTTTCATCGCTTCGATGGCCGTGTCAATCGTCCCGTGAGCGGTAATCATAATGACCGGTAGACTAGGGTTAATTTTTTTTATTTCCGTTAACACCTCAATACCATCCATGTCAGGCATCTTTAAATCCAATATGACCAGCGAGAAATCGTTTTTCTTGGCCAACTCAATCCCTTGTAAACCTCTGGTGGCGGTGACCACCTGATAGTTCTCGTAACTTAGTGCCCGATCAAGGGCCCAGCACATCTTTTCCTCATCGTCAATGACTAGAATTCGTGGTGCCAAGAAGATCACTCCTGTCGCTAAGTTGTGGTGTTACAGGAAGATTAATAATAAAGGTTGATCCTTTGTTCAGGTTACTGTCTACATCAATCGTTCCACCATGCAATTCAATCGTTTGATAGGATATCGATAATCCCAGACCCGTCCCTGTTTTTTTGGTCGTATAAAAGGGATCAAATATTCTAGACATTTCCTCTACCCGGATGCCCTCACCAGTATCCGCGAAACTGATCCTCACCATGTTGTTCGTCTCCTTCGTCATTATGTCCAATTTTCCTCCAGAAGGCATCGCTTCTGCCGCATTCACAATGATGTTCACAAAGACCTTTTTCAGCCTTTCGGTATCTGCTAAGATCTTTGGCAGGTTATTATCAAGCTTCAACGCAACTTTTACCCTCTGTTGTCGTAACATTGCCGCCGAAAAAGAGAGGACTCCGTTAATTAAATCATTGACGGAACACTCCTTAATACAAGCTTTGGTTGGACGGCCATAGTCCAGGAGTTCTTGAATCTCCAGGTCCTGACGATTCACCTGTTCGTCAATGGCCATGGTATATTCCTCGATGCCGCTCATCTGAGAGTATTCTTGCTTCATAAGTTCGACCAAGGTTTTAATAATTGCGATGGGATTGCGTAATTCATGAGCCACACCCGTGGCTAAACGTCCAAGCGCAATAAGGTGCTCCGATTGCTTCAGTTGATCTTCGAGTCGTTCCTTTTCAGTGAGACCCACCGCCATCCGGTTCACGGCTCGGGCCACTTGACCCAGTTCACCCGACATCTCCGGCAATAAGTGATGGATATCGTTCTCCATGCGCTGTAAGCCCTGCTTCAAGCGGTCAACGCCCTTGGTGATATTTCTGATGATCAGCAGCGTTCCAATCATCACTATGACCAGGATGCCAAGGGTGAAAAAACGCAACAACTTCCGAAAATAATTACTCTGGTAAAAGAAGGGGTTAAGTCGCTCCCCTGCCCATATTATCCCTACAACTTTTCCTTTTAGCACAACCGGAGAAATATACTCCACCACTTGATCGTCCCAAGTACCAGAAATTCGAAAGAGTGGTTCATTACTCATCGCAGTGGCTACCAGGGCGATCTTAGTACTGGCAAATATCTCACTCTCTCTCTGGGCTTCTTCTTGCTGGGAGAGGGATCGATAGTTATGTAGGAAACCTAGGACCGCAATCTTCTCGGTACGGGGTATATAAAGACCGAAGCGAATGCCGGAATTCGCTGGAACTTGGGGCTCTACGACCCTGGCAAACTCGTCATTAAGCGTCGTTGAGGAGAGATCCTCAGGCACTACCCCTAGAGACTCCAGATTTCTTGAAAATTCAGTGTTAGTGCTTTTGACCAAGGACTCCAGTCTTTGCTCTTTATCTAAGAAGACAATTTCGTCCGTTCGTGAAGCGAAAAAGAAATCATACATCAATGCTACTAAAGGGACAAGCATGATGGCGGCAATGATGATCACGATCTGTTTCGTCAAACTATTACGTCTAAAATAAGAAAGAATACTTTTATTCTTCAACCAAATCAGCCCCCAAATCATGAATTAATTCAATAAACTATTTATATAAGACAATTATTGAAGAAATGATGCAGTTGTATAAATGCTTAAATACTTTAGTAAAACAGCGTATGGAGAAGATAAACGGCTTATATAAGATTATTAGACCATGATTTTAGGTGTAGCATTTGTTACACCTCTTTTAATTTTGGTGGATAAACGCTTGAAACTGGTGAGTCCTCGGGTTGGCACGCTGTTTGCAATATAAAGGATTGTATCACATAAATCGCTGGTTTCGAGCATTTTATTTTTTAGAGAGGTGATCTTCAGTGCCATTTAAAGTGAATTGCGGAAACTGTGAAGACCTCCTGATCAGAGGGGAAATTTACAATTACAAAGGCAAATATCTTTGCGAAGACTGCTATGTCCTTCGATACCTGTTTGATAAGGAAGCGCCCGATGCTCATTTGCCAGTTGTTCCGCACAGGTCGCAGATTTTGCTGGACGTAGGACTCCGATTAGCCGCTAAAAGGTAAGCTTACACGTTCATTGTGAGCTGATCAGGCTAGCAAAGAAAGAAAGTAGAGTGATATGACCATAAACTATTTTTTCATGAGTTTAAGGCGCCAATCCAAATTAGTTTAATTAGTTTAGCCATGGGAGGACAAATACAATGTTTGAAAATTTCTTGACACATGCCAGTTTTTTATATACAACAACAAATCTTGCCGTGGCGCAAGCCGCCGGTACCTCGACCGTACCCTGGTGGATATGGCCGCTTGCCTTACTCGTTACGACGTTTCTAATTGGAATCGTCGCTGCGCTCGCCGGAGTTGGTGGTAGTGTGTTGTTTGTACCAATTGTCAGTAGCTTTTTCCCTTTTAACTTTGATTTCATCCGCGGATCTGGTTTATTTGTGGCTCTTGCCTGTTCGTTGTCCGCAGCGCCTAAACTATTAAAACTCAATTTAGCAAGCTTACGCTTGGTGATTCCCTTAGCCTTAATTGCCTCGACCTCAAGCATCGTCGGCGCTTATCTAGGACTTTCACTACCGCAAAGCATCCTGAAAATTTTATTAGGAATCTTAATTACGGGAATTTCCGTGCTTTTCATGTTTTCTAAAAATAGTGAGTTTCCTAAAATTGGGGAACCAGATGCTTTAGTTCGTTATTTGAAAATTGGCGGTTCCTATTACGAGCCATCAACCGGTAAAGATATTACTTGGTCGATCTGGAGACTTCCAGCCGGCCTCATCCTCTTTAGTGGTATTGGGATCATCGCTGGGATGTTCGGGATTGGAGCAGGCTGGGCTAACGTACCCGTCCTTAACATGCTTCTCGGGGCACCGCTTAAAATCGCGATTGGTACTAGTATGTCACTGCTAGCCATCACAGATACCTCAGCGGCATGGATCTATTTGAATCAAGGGGCGGTCCTTCCAATCATAACGATTCCATCCGTCATAGGGATTATGGCGGGCTCAAGAGTTGGCGTGAAGTTATTAAAAACGGCTAAGCCAAAATCTATCCGGTATATTGTTATACTCATGTTATTGTTTGCAGGCTTGAAATCTTTACTAGACGGATTAGGATGGGGGTAAAATATTATGAGTAGTCAACCACAAACCTATATTCACAGTGTTCCAACTAAATCGTTCGTCAGGAAACAAAATGATGTTTTAACAAACGTGGAAGTCAGTCCAGAACAGAATCGATACGCCAGTATTTTGTTAGTTTGCTCATGGGCGGGAATTGTTGTCATGCTAATAACGTTCCTAATCTATATGGGTGGCCTCTTTAATCCACTTGTAAAACCTTCGGATATGCCACTCTATTGGGGATTAAGCGTGCATCAATACTTGGCAGTAACCCATGCGCCGAGTGGTTGGAACTGGTTGTCCTCCGTGAATCATAGTGATTACCTGAATTTAGTGGGTTTAGCTTTTCTGGGAATTGTCTCAGTTCTTGGGTATATTTCGCTATTTATAGACTACTTGCGCAAAAAGGATTTGCCTTACGTTATTATGGTTGCTGTGGAAATTTTAGTGATCGTTTCAGCGGCTTCTGGAGTTTTCCACATTGCTTAGAAGGGTGAATTCAATCACAATCATCCATAACTTCTTGTCCTTCAATTTCCATCGATCTTAACAAACTCTATAAAACGCTCTAAAAAGTGGGCAGAAGAATAACACCCCGAAGAGATTTAATTCTCTTCAGGGTGTTATTTTGTTCTACTTGGCCAGCGCATAAGCGCAACTAAGGCGACCGCCTTCGCTGAGGCTTGGCGCTAGCCAAGTTCTATATAACGCATTATAACATTAAAAGTGTGTGAAAAATATTGCTAACTATAGACGCAATCCTTGACTCGATGATATTCTTTACTAGGGTTCATTCAAGAACAAATATCAAAGGAGGTGGGCAGTTATGGCGATGGGTATCATTGCGATCGCTGTTATGGTGGCTATATTCGGAATTATTTCTGTTGATTATAAACAACAGCGGCAAAAAAAGGCTATCGCCAAACCCCTAGGACCACATCGCCTAAAGTTATGACAAGAAACGATCAATAGACTCTTGAGGGAGTTTTTTAATAAGCAAAACGGGTATAACCGACCGATTAAGCACCGTATGCGCTAAGCTACCAAAGATCAAGCCGTTTAAATTAGAAAGCCCCCGTGTCCCCATGATAATTAGTTCAAACGAATTTTGTGTTGCATAATCAAGAATCATATCGGCTGTGTCAGATATTTCAGAGAGCCGGGTATTCGAAAATAGCTCTTGATGATTGACGTCGTATCCGCTTTTATAAAATATTTTATTAGTGGTTTCAAGTATTCCATGATACTCATTTTGGACTTTTACATCAGATTCATTCAGCGCATGTTTCATCCACTCAGAGGTTGGATTCACTGGCCAAATATTGACCCAATTATATTCCTTCGCCACAGAAGCTTGATTACGATCGTGTACATGCACGACCGTTAATTGCATATTGCGCATATTCTTTAACAGCGTGGCCGTGTAAACAGCCGCTGAAAAAGCCTGGTGGGATCCATCGGAATAGAGAAGTACTTTATACTTAGAACTTACCATGCCCATTTACCTCCTTGAAACATATTCTTTATAGTATACCATAATTGTTGAATCCAATAATTCAAGATTAAGTCAAGGTCTTGTCGATGTTCTAGACATTGCTGACCTGACTGTTTACTACCTAAGACACACCGTTGCCACTAGGTTGCTCGAAGAGAGCGAAAGCCTTAAGGTTATATCTCCAACCCTCTAGAACACGAGGATAGATCCACCTGAGACCTCTATTCTCACGTTCATCCAAAGATAACGACGAGGACTTGTGGGGCTGCCACTAAGATAAGTGTTATGAAAATCGAGTCGGCGTTAATAATAATTTAATGAATCTCTCTGTAAGGGTTGAACTATTGGATGAATGCCAGTAGCTCAACCCTTTTATTTAAATACCGCTCATGAATCTTGAACTTTATTACGATAATATAATTGTTATTACGACAATATAACTTATTTAAAATGAAAAATTAGGAGGAATGGCGAATGAGTCAAAATCAAGCCGCTTCTGCTTCTACGATCAGTGAGAATCAGACGAATCTTAATGACGAGATAAAAAACGTCAATTCAGTCACTGGCAAGATTGACGCAGTCATGGATTTTATTAAAGACATTGCGGATGAAACTCGTTTATTAGGCTTAAATGCAGCCATTGAAGCAGCTAGAGCTGGAGAGGCAGGGCTAGGATTTGGCGTTGTCGCCCAAGAAATCAGAAAACTCTCAGCTGACTCGAAAGAAACAGTCGGTAAGATTAAAGATTTAACCACAATTATTAAGGAGTCCGTAGATAAGACCGTAGCTATGGGAAATGAAACAACGATAACCATTGAACAGCAA
>DHWG01000103.1 GCA_002413075.1 Desulfosporosinus sp. UBA5188
AATTATGTCGCCAAACTTGGGGTCTTTATATAGTTATACCGCCAAAGATTTTTCCGGACAGCAGACCAACGGGGTTCTGGAATCAGACGACCTGCAAAATTTTTATCGTCTCTTGAAAGAACGTGGGCTTTTCTGTATTGAAGTATCGGAAAAACGCCAATCTGTCCAGACCGTCAAGTCAAGTTCAAAAAAACTGAAAGCTAAGGATCTTGTGATCTTCTGCCGTCAGTTCAACGTGCTTCTGATGGCTGGGGTAACCATTATTAAAGTCTTGGATGTGATCTACCAGCAGACGGAAAGCAAACAAGTTAAGGCGGTCGTCTTAAAGGTCTATGAAATGGTGCAAAAAGGGGATCTTCTTTCTGAAGCGATGTGCAAGCAAGGGGACACTTTCCCAGAGATCTTGGTCAATATGGTGGAATCGGGTGAAACAAGTGGCACGCTTGAGCGGGTCATGGATAGAATGGCTGAGCATTTTGAAAAGGAACGCAAGTTGCGAACTAAGATTGTCACGGCCGTAACCTATCCTGCCATTTTGAGTGTCATGGCTGTGGCGGTCGTCGGCATCATGTTAACCTTCGTCCTCCCAACCTTTGTAAAAATGTTTGCAGACAGCGGTGTAGAACTGCCGCAACTTACTCGGATCTTGCTTTCAATCAGTAATGCACTCACCAGCTACTGGTATATCTTATTGCTTATGATTGTCACCTTAGTGTTTGTGGGAAAGACATCCTTGAAGACGGAGGAAGGCCGAATCCGCTTTGACAGATTTATACTGAACATTCCCGTGCTCAAATCCACCATGATTAAGATTATCTCCGCTCGTTTAGCCAGAACCTTATCCACACTACTGAGCAGTGGGATTCCGCTCTTGACGTGTTTGGAGATCACTGCAAAGGTTTTAGGTAACAAGTTCGTCAGCGACGGGCTGTTAAATGCCAAGGAAGATATGAGTAAAGGATCAAGTCTCTCCCAAGCACTTCGCAAAATAGGCGTATTCCCCGCCATGGTCTATTCCATGATCAGCATTGGAGAAGAATCCGGTTCCTTGGAAGTGATTCTGGATAGGACCTCGGATTATTATGATGAAGAAGCTGATGTGGCGATTACGAGATTACTGTCAATCTTTGAACCATTGCTTATCGTCGTGATGGCAGTTGTTATTGGATTTATCGTCATAGCAATTGCCTTACCCATGATGGAACTCTCTTCCACCGTCAAGTGAAACGTAAAGGAGGAAAACTGCCCTTGTCAGATATAATTTTGTCGTTAGATATTGGAAATAAGAATCTCCACTTTGTGGAAGCCCAAGTAAAGGAAAATATCATTAAGATCATTAATAGTGCGAACGTTGAGCTACCGAAAGGAACGATCGCTGACGGTCTCATCACCAACAAAGAAGCGCTCGCAGTGGTCGTGCAGGAGGCCATTGCTAAGAGTGGCGCGTCGACTAAAGAGACCATCGTTACCATTAATACCAACAGTCTGATTATCCGCGAATTTGAGGTCCCGAATGGGGATCCTAAGGAACTCGAAGGGATGATCAATCACGAGATCCGGCAATACTTTGGAATTTCCGATACCGATCTGGTCGAGTACCGGAAGCTCTCCGAACTAGAGGTCAATGGTATCAAGAAAGTAAAAGTCAGGGCAGCGGTAATGAACCGGGAGACGGCCTTAGGATACTACAATTTGCTCTTAGATCTCAGACTAAAGCCAATCGCATTAGATATCCATCCCAATGCGATTTCTAAGCTCTTCACGCCGCAAAGTGCCATTAATGAGGAAAGTCTGGCTGAGAAGAATGTTATCCTGCTGGACATTGGATATTCCGGTTCTATGATCTATATCATCGCCCAGGGCCATCTGGATTTCTTCCGCTCAGTTAAATTCGGTGGCAAATCGATCGATGGCCTCCTGGCTAATTTATTTTCACTCAACGATGAAGAAGCGATCAGAAAAAAACTAGAGTTTCTATCGGACACTCGCCTTTCGGAGGACAATAAAGTTCTGGCAATGGTCCGACCGCTATATGGGGAGCTATTGGAAGAATTGCGGAAGGTAATCCAGTTTTGGAGTCGTAGCGATGACAAGACATTAAGTGACATCTATCTGGTCGGTGGAGGGGCGTCTTTAGCGGGATTATCCGACTATCTATCCCAGGGTCTTGGTATTGGGGTTCACAAATTACACAGTCTCAATACCATTGAGCTAAGCGACCAGCAAAGTGACCCCTGCTTATTCGTTAATGCTGCAGGGGCATTAATTCAGCTTGCAGAGCAGGTGAAACGATGAATGATATTAACTTTTTTTCAAGTTTTTTAAAGCTTAAGGAAGGTCAAGCGAAAAAATCTAGACTGATCTGGAGTGCCGTCCTAGGTGTACTGCTAGTTGTTGGTCTGTTCTACGGGTTTATGGGCTACCAAATCCTAAGTCTTAATAATAAGATCCACGCTGGCAACGATTACCTGAATTCTACAGAGGTCAAGACCAAACTCCCTCAGATCCGGGCTAAAAAAGAAGCCACCCTGAGTTTGAAAAAGTATGATACCGAGATCGGGAAGGTCTTACAAAAGATTGCTGGCTCAGATAAGGTCAGCAGCGAATTTCTAGATACGTTACAGAAAACCTTTCCCAGCTCCGTTAGCTTAAAGGACCTTTCTCTGAAAGATACCCAACTTACCCTTCAAGGCATTGCCCCACTCTTAACCACGACTGCAGAATTAACCCACAATCTGGAGGCCAGCGGGTTGTTCAGTCGAGTGCAGGTCAGTTCTATAAGCCAAAATGAAAATGGGGGCACCTATCTCTTCAACATACTCTGTGATAGTCTCTCGGAGATTCATT
>DHWG01000175.1 GCA_002413075.1 Desulfosporosinus sp. UBA5188
TCTGTTTTCGAAAGAGGGAGCATGGCGGGAGGTGTCAAAGCAACAATGATTTTTGTTTGAGGATCAATCGCATTTTGACAAAGGTGAGGATGACTCCCATCCCAGTGAATGCAATCTCCTTCTTCCAAAATTGACGAGAAATCCCCTTGGATGACGTTAACTTTACCCGTGAGGACCATAATCCACTCTTCGCCCTCGTGTGTATGCGCACAATTACCCGCTTGGTATCCAGGCGTAACTCAACTATGACAACCTGCAATTTTCTTTATGCTCATAATCCGATGATTCTTTTCATCAGGAAGAAGATCATCGGAACAAGAAGGGAAGGAAGCATATTTAATGTCTTGCAATCCTTAATCTTCAAAATGCAAATGCCGGAACTTAAAATTAAGAAACCACCTACGATAGAAATTTCAGTTAACAAATCCTGTGTTAAGAACCCGGATAAAAGTCCTGCACCAAGGTAAATACTACCCTGCCATATAAATAAAACACCCGCTGCTATTGCTATCCCAATTCCATAAGTGGATGCCAGTACCATGGATGTAACAAAATCTAAGGTTGCATTGGTAAACAGATAAGTATTATTACCGTTGATAGCACTTTCTATCGGTCCTAATATAGATAAAGTTCCAATGCAAAATAAAAGTATAGCCGTAGATAATCCTTGTCCTAAATTATTTGAGGAAAACCGACTGGTCAACTTCTGGAATTTTCCATCCAGATTAAGGATAGTCCCTAACAAGCTCCCAATTGCAAGACTGATAATAAACAGTGCAGGGAACTGACTGTTAGGCATATTCTGTACCACAGAATTAATGCCAATCCCCGTAGCCGCCAATCCCATAGCTGTAAACAAAGCGCCTTGATATTCCTCTTTAATTCCTTTCTTTACCACAGTTCCAATCAGACTTCCTGTTAAAATAGTTCCTGTATTTATGATGGTTCCTAACATTTCCTTATTCCCCCTATCAAATACTATTCTATAGGAAGAATAAACCCTCTAGTAACTAGAGAGTCAAGTCCTTTTATATGGAATTTGCAACTCAGTTACAAACTTTGATGTATCATTGGTCATTCCGTAATCAATCAGAGTAATTTCAATAGAATCTCCTGTCAGCGCATAGTTCTTACTTTGCATATATTTAAGCAAATTTAAGTAATATCGATCTGCTTCCTTATGGGTACCTTGAAAACGAATGGTCAGATAATCAGAAGCAGGAAGAATTAAATCGTTTCCTTTGCCACCATCTTCGTTTTCTAAAAGGACAAAAATGCTTGAAAAACCTCCAAATTCTTTCTGTTCCAAATTTTCCTTAGAAACAGATACTCCAACTTTTCCAAGAAACATGACAGTTTCCAAATGATTACTTAGCTCCAATTCCCTAATCGGATATTCCAAATCATCTTCAGCAGAAATCTCTTTCCGAAGGAATGCTATTTTCCTTTTGGGAAGATACTTTTCTTCTATTCGATCATAGGTGGTATCCACTGCATCTGCTATCTGTGTTAAACGATTCTGTAACTTTCGTTCAATTAGCTCCAGTTTCCTTCTTTTAGCAACAATTTCTTCTTTCTGATTCTGCAACATATGAACAAGTTTTTCAATATCACGGTATTCAAAAAAAATCAAAATTTTAGCAATCGGCATATCTAAGGCACGCAGATATTTAATTGTATTAAGGATCTCAAACTGTTTTGTGGAATAATATCGATATTGGGTAACTGTATCTGTATATTCAGGTTTCAATAGACCTATTTCATCATAATATCTTAGTGTGCGTATATTAATGTCAAACAGTTTTACCATCTCTCCTATTGTAAAAAGTTCTTTCATTGATTTTGCCACCCACATAGCCCTCCTTAAGGGACTTAACCCAATAGTTAATTCAACACGACACGTGAATCTCCTGCGGAAGAGAGGAGGAAAATAATTATTCATCACACACCCACAATGTAGTAAGATAATCGTATTCACTTGCCAAGGTCACGTATAGAAGAAAAGATCAATGATGTGAAGCAGCAGAAACAAGCACTGATTGAGAAGTTGATCAGTCCGGGTGAAGAACTACTCACAACGCTATCTGCCCAAGAACTGAGACAGCTGTTGATTTAAGGCGTTAAAGTCGTTGAAAGAGAGATTGAAGCCGCACTATTAGTATTGTAAAAATAAACAGTAAATGGCAGGGTTTTAAGGAATAATAAAGAATTTAGGTTAAATAGAAAGCCGGATGGCAATACTTTATTGATTTAACAGCACAAAGGCGGTTTCACAATGGAAGAAATACATCAAAATCAGGTTAAGGGACGCATACTTCAAATATTTAAATATCTCCAAGCGCTGGATCAATTAAGAAACCCTGTTATTCGAGACCTTCAGCTTCAGCCATGGAGCCTGTGGATGAAGGACCTACCCAATCATCCTTCTATTAGGATAGGAACGGTTACGGATCGGGTCTCAGAGTCAGTGGACGAAGGTTCAGATGTGTCTAGTCCCGATGTCTTAAGGGTTGGAAGGCCAACGCTAACCGAGGCTGTGCCACCTCCTCAACCTTACGATAACGTACTTAAAGATACTTGGAAGAACCCTGAACTTCCGGTTCGATTTAATTTAGATAAAGTAGCAAAGTCAGAGAATGAGCAAGAGGTAATGGAGGACTTCGCACTCGAAAAATACTTAAAAGACTCAGCCTTTGCAGAGTGGTACGAGAAAAGAAATCAATGGGCTCAAAGAGAAATTCCGGCTCGAAAAGCCATGAGTTTCTATAACAAGCTCTATGAACTATACGCTCGCTTAGAACGTGAATCTGAGCAATATGAATTGATCCTTGGGGATGGTCTATTAAATTGGAACCATTCAACAGGGTTAATTCGTCATCCTATTTTACTGGTGAGACTTAAACTTGAATTCGACCCTTCGGTGCCTGTATTCTCATTGATGGAAGCTGATCAACCCGTAGAGCTCTATACCAGTCTCTTTCGATCTGTTCCAGAAGTGACAGGGACGGCTATGAACAGACTTCATGAAGAGCTAGAACAAAAGCCTTTTCATCCCTTAGGTGGTCAAGAAACTGAAGAGTTTTTAACACGGGTCGTTGCCCAACTCTCTCCCTATGGACAAGTTCTTAAAGCTGGGGAGAAACCAATTAAAGCTGAGGCTCCCTCGATCCTACGTGATCCGATGGTATTTATGCGCAAGCGATCTTTGGGCTTCAGTAAAGCTGTGGAAGAAATTATTAAGGATATTTCAGAACGTGATGAACTCCCGGGCTTTTTAGAAAATATTGTTGGAGTTGAGCATGACCTGTTGCCCCTTGATCATAATGAGTCTGTCAAAGGTATCGATCCAAATGGGGAAGATGAAGAGATACTACTGAGTAAGCCGGCGAACTCTGAACAGTTACAGATTGCAGATCGTTTGAATCGTTATAGTGCAGTTCTGGTCCAAGGCCCTCCAGGTACGGGAAAAACACACACCATTGCCAATCTCATTGGACATCTGTTGGCCCATGGCAAAAGTATTCTTGTCACGAGCCACACGTCAAAAGCACTTTCAGTGCTTCACGAGAAAATCGTGGAACCTCTACAACCTCTGTGTCTCAGCGTCTTAACTGACGATAGCCGTAAACAACTCGAAAGTACGGTGGATGCGATCACTGAGAGATTAGCCAACAGTAACCCAGATCAGTTAGAACAAGAAGCGTCCGTGCTACAGAAAGATAGAATCGACATATTGAAACGGCTTCGTGAAACCCGCCAGAAGCTACTTCAAGCTCGCACAGATGAATATCGACCCGTTATAATAGCAGGTGAAGAATACGACCCCGCTCAAGCTGCACGTAAAGTCTATGAGCTTAGAGACAGCGCTCACTGGATTCCTAGTCCAGTACGGTTAAATGCTGCATTGCCTTTATCCGCGAGAGAATTAGAACAACTCTATCATACGAATATGACGGTAACTAAGGAAGACGAGAAGGAATTAGGCTATAGCTTACCAGATCCTGAGCAGCTCATATTACCCCATGAATTCGAGACCTTGGTGGAGAATTTCCTGACGTTATCAGGCGAAGATCTCACCGCGGGAAAGGAGTATTGGTTACCAGGTAGTCAACTGGAACCAGCGGCACTGGAAGCCCAATTACTCGAACTTCAAGCAACCGTTAAGGTGATTGAAGATGCCTCAAATTGGCAACTTTCTTTACTCGAAGCAGGAATGCTGGGATTAGAGCATCAGAGCCCTTGGCAGAAGCTCATAGCACAGATTACTAGTACTTGTACCACAGCCGTGCAGGCTAAAGAAGTCCTGCTCGAATATAACCCTCGAGTCCCTGACAGCTGCTTACCTAACGATATTGAAGCAGTTCTGGAGGAGATCCTTCAGCATCTGAAACACGGAGGCTCCCTTAATTTTCTTAAGTTGGTTACCAAAGGACATTGGAAAACACTCATAAATCAAGCCCAGGTCAATGGTAAGCCACCCAGTCGTCTAGAGCATTTCGAAGCGGTAAAAGTTCTCGTTGAGTTAAGAAGCACGCGGTGTAAACTTCTCGAACGCTGGGAACGACAGGTTACGGTGGTGGAAGGACCCAAACTCGCAGATTTAGGCTTAGAGCCAGAACATTCTTGTCGTCAATTGGTCCCGTTTATCACAGAATCATTAGATTGGTATGCGAAACGCTGGACCCCACTGCTTGATCAGCTGCAATACTCAGGCTTCTATTGGAAAGAGTTTTATGAGAAAACTCAGATTCAGCTTGGCAACTATGGTGAACTCAGGCGATTAGAACAGGCCGTCTCCCAAGAACTTTCTCGTATGGTCCTTACTCAGGCTAAACGATTAAAATTAAACCAGCTAAAGGCTCAGATCGATCAATTAAAGAGTACCGTTGAAACATCAAATAGTTCTTCGGCTCAAGTGTCGCAGCAAATTTTAGCAGCAATCCATGAGTTAAAAGCGACTGACTATCGTGAAGCGTATCAACGGCTCGTGGATTTAAAAGACCGAGCGCGCGAGCTGACACTAAGAAAGGAATTATTGTCACGGTTGGAACAAGATGCCCCGGCTTGGGCAACCGATATTTTTCAGCGCAAGGGGCAGCACGGGCTAGGAACCTTACCTGGGAATCCTGCTGAGGCTTGGTTATGGCGACAATTTGTGGATGAACTTGACGTCCGAGCGAACAAGTCAATGGAAGAATTGCTTAGTCAGATCACCTATCTCTCCAAAGAACTTAGGAATAAGACCGCCGTACTCGTGGAAAAGAAGGCCTGGGCTGCTCAAGTGAGGCGTACGACAGTTCGGCAAAGATTAGCGCTTAACGGGTGGAAACAACTCATGCACCGAATAGGAAAAGGGACCGGTAAACGGGCACCAGGATTTAGGACGGAAGCCAGAAAACTTATGCCTATTTGTCAAAGTGCTGTTCCAGTCTGGATCATGCCCTTAAGTCGAGTGGTGGAGAATTTTGATCCACGAACGAACCGTTTTGATGTGGTCATCATTGATGAGGCCAGCCAAGCCGATGTTCTCGCCCTGGCGGCTCTTTATATGGGAAAACAGGTGGTTGTTGTGGGGGATAATGAGCAAGTCAGTCCTTCTGCCGTCGGTCAGAAACAAGAGGAAACCGATAAACTCATAGATGAGCATCTTGTAGGAATCCCCAATGCGAAGCTCTACGATGGATTGTTTTCAATCTACGATTTAGCAGGTACTGCATTTCAACCCATATGTTTACGCGAGCACTTCCGCTGTGTTACACCTATCATCCAATTTAGCAACTACTTATCATATGAAGGGAAAATTAAGCCGCTCCGAGATGAGAGCACCGTTAAGGTACTCCCTCATACCATCGCTTACCGCGTAGAGGAGGGTGTCAGCTACAAAAAGGTGAACGAAAATGAAGCTCAAGCCGTCGCCTCGCTGATCATTGCCTGTACAGAACAGCCGGAATATCAGGAGGCGACAATGGGGGTCATTTCGTTAGTAGGTGAAGAACAAGCGGTCACGATTGATCGGCTTCTTCAACAATATCTGCCCGCAGAAGACTATAAGAAACGAAAAATCCAATGTGGTAATCCAGCTCATTTCCAGGGAGATGAACGAGACGTCATGTTCCTCTCGATGGTCGATGCCTCAGCAGGTGAGGGCCCCTTATATAAACGAGGAGAAGGCGCCAACGATATGTTCAAAAAACGTTATAACGTGGCAGCCAGTCGAGCGCGTGATCAATTGTGGGTCGTCTACTCGCTAGATCCTGAAAATGATCTCAAACCCGGAGACCTTCGTGGGGCTCTCATTAAACATGCTAAAGATCCCCAAGCCATCATTAAGATGTTAGATACTGCTGAACAAGAAGCGGAATCAGAATTCGAAAAACAAGTGATCTTTAGACTCCGTCAAGCAAGCTATTGCGTTCACCCCCAGTGGAAAGTCGGTGGCTATAGGATCGATATGGTGGTCGAAGGTGATGGTAAACGTGTCGCCTTGGAATGTGACGGAGATAAGTGGCATACCGAGGAGAATCTTGCGGAAGATATGGCCCGACAAGCCATCCTGGAAAGACTTGGCTGGCGCTTTATTCGTATTCGTGGAAGTGAATTTTTCCGAGACCCAGAGGCAGCTATGCTGAGGATTTTTGACCGCTTAACGTATTTTGACGTGTCGCCCCAGGCGATTGAGACGGATGGTAATTCCTTAGAAACAGACGGGGACGATCTTAAGGCCAGAGTCATCCGGCGAGCCGAAAGAATCCGAGAACTCTGGAATGCGAATCATGAATCTGTTTTACCCGCTGAAGTTAGGCAAGACGAAGTTCTTGTTCAAGAGGATACGACACAAGCTCATCCCTTAGTAAGCCCAGCTGAAGAAGAAAATTCAGTCAAACAGTTTCAAGCTGTGACGTTGATTGATAAGGGTATGTTAAGTTGCCCCTATGATGATACCACCTTAAAGATCGTCGATGCTGAGCTCGCGAAGTATTCCAATGTTCAAAAGACTTTGGTGAGCGACTATATCCCTGTACAACTACTTTGCTGTCCTAATTGCCAAAGAGCCTATACAAACAACTCTCTAGACAGCAATTTTATTCGACTTGCAGGGATGAAATATCTGACCATCGTTCAATATCATCCTGAGCCTTCGTAGTCTGCGACATGAAGATTGGGGTCCGCTTCTGTCAATTTGAAGAGAACAGCATTAAAAGGAGTAATTAACTGAGGCATTAGTCCCTCAGCTAATTGCTCCTTGAGTATTTCAGGTATACTAAGCTACTTGAAAGTTTAGAGTATTACGAGCTTCGTGTTAGGTTAACATAGCTACATATTAATGGTTATATCGGAAAATTTCTCTCGAACTTATCAATCAACGGATAAAATATGGCAGTCGTCATCATGCTAAGATAAGCTGTGACAAAACCAAAGCTAATCATGGGTAGTAAAAAACTAAGCTCAAAGGTAATTAAGTGAGTTGTCAGGAATACTCCCATACCGCTCCAAAATCCTTGACAGAAAGGACAACTAAGGACCTTTCTGAATAAATATCCTTTTGTTTTGAGATAATTTCTTATACCCTTAAACAAAACAAAATCAAAGAGAAAGAAACGAATGCTTAAGGTTAATAGTATTAAAAAAAGCATTATGATTCACCTTTATTATTTGCGCATTGATCGAGTAAAATTTCAAACTGAGCCGCGGTGAGGGAAACTTTCCCACCAAAATCATCCTTGATGATTACGCTATCAGTATCAAATTCTACGGTTGGACAACAGCCATTTTGACAAAGTGTCAGCGTTAGTAAACGTTTCATCGTGTTAACCCCTTTCTGCTATTTTGAACTTGTCTCTTTATTGTATAAACATGTACGATCATTTGTTACAATTGTTCATTGCATCATGTCTAATTGTTGTAGGGATTTTTCTTTTGAAATATTGAAGGAGAATAAACGAGTGTTTGTTTGTACGCTGGAAGAAACGAATTGATCAAAAGGTTGAAAAAATAGTACAAGAGACTCCAAATCCATGTTTTTCATGGGTTTGGAGTCTCT
>DHWG01000093.1:0-2079 GCA_002413075.1 Desulfosporosinus sp. UBA5188
CTTTCTCTTCGTCTTGAAAGACCAGCTCTTTATTAGCAATAACCAACTCTGCTGCTCGTTTATCTTTCTCTTCGTTTTGAAAGACTAGCTCTTTATTAGCAACGACTAACTCTGCTGCTCGTTTTTCTTTCTCTTCGTTCTGAAAAGTAAGCTCTTTATTAGCAATCACTAATTCTGCTGCCCGTTTATCTTTCTCTTCGTTTTGATAGGCAAGCTCTCTATTAGCAATAACTAATTCTGCTGCTCGCTCTTCTTTCTCTTCTTCAAGATTTTTAAGTTCATCTAATTGCCCTTTTTCCCTGGATATATCAATAAAATGGGTGATTAAATAATTCTTTTCTGGGGAATATACGATGACTCTATACCATTTATTTAAAGGTTTTGAAAACTGCTCAAATTCTTTTTTATCATCGTTAATTTCTATATCTCTATATAGCTCCACCCAATTAAATTCAGACTCTCTTATATCTGGAAGAATTCCAGGACCTCTTCTACCAAGTATGTCTGAACGAATTAGTCCTGTAAGTCTTTCAAAGGCGACATTACCTTCGATAAATTCATATTCAGAAGGAATACCTTCTGAATCACATATTATTCTGTGATAGGCATATCCTATCGGTGAATCTTCCATTAACTGTTTATAATAATGATCAATCATATAGAATTGCCTCCAATCCAAAACTAAGAATAACAAAATAACAAGACTGCTTTAGCTAGAATTCAACAAGTTTAGTGAACGTTCCTTCCAAAAATACAAATAGAGTAAAAAATAACCAGAACGTTACAATAATAGGCTCCCCTTTAATGCTAACAGATTTTAGATTTTATTTAATCTGTATACCTTAAGGGAGCCTATCAAAACGTTCTGGCTATCAAACAACACACTCTTTGCATAAATAACGCTCATCATACTTACACCTTCAAACTCAAATACTCTTTCCATAAGGTGAATTATAGACAAATTAAAATGCAAAAGGACCGCCTTCACATTGTAAAGGGGGTCCTTGGCATTTTATAATTCTCCATTACGGCGGATTCTTTCCAGAAACACATTAAGTCCGAATTATTAAACAATTACTATCTGGCTAACTCCAAAATGTTTAGGACATCTTCCTTATAGAGTTTGGTAAAAAAACCGACCGGTCCTTTTTCCGTACATTTACTTGCCATTTCCTCGAATCTCTCATTAGTTATATGTAATTCACTTAAATGAGTCGGAAGATCTAGGGACTTAAAGAATTCTTCTAATTTATTAATGCCTTCTATAACGCAGTATTCTCACAAACTTCAAAGTCCATTTCAAGATCAAATACCCTGACGGCAAATTGAACAAATCGATTGACATTGTTTTTATAGACATACTTCATCCAGGCCGGGAAAATGACTGCCAGACCGGCTCCATGTGCAACATCATAGATTCCACTTAATTCATGCTCGATCTTATGTGAACCAAAGTCTCCTATCCTGCCCGTACTTAGTAGATCATTGTGAGCTATTGTCCCCGCCCACATAATCTCAGCTCTTGCGTTATAGTCCTCTGGATCTTGCATAACAAGAGGCGTGTTTCTTAGAACAGTCTTTAAGGTCGCCTCGCATAATCTGTCAGTGAGATCAACATTGGTCACATTTGTAAAATATCTTTCCATAACATGAGACATGATATCTACCGCCCCGGCTGCTGTCTGGTAAGGAGGTAGGGTAACACTGAGTTCGGGATTCATAATGGCAAATGCCGGACGGAGCATATCATGACCGATAGATCGCTTGTACCAGCCATCTTCATTGGTGATCACGGCACTTTTGCTGGCCTCACTCCCGGTAGCAGGAATCGTAAGTATCACGCCTAAAGGAAGAGCCCTTACGAGGGTTGATTTTCGAATAAAGAAGTCCCATACATCCCCATCATAGGGCACACCCGCAGCAATTGCCTTGGCGGAGTCTATGACACTTCCTCCCCCGACGGCAAGAATGAAGTCAATACCATTTTCGTGGCATTTACTTATTCCTTCCCTAACCATGCTGAGTCTGGGATTTGGCAACACACCACCCAACTCAAAAATTTCTATATTCGCTTCTTGA
>DHWG01000093.1:2272-16537 GCA_002413075.1 Desulfosporosinus sp. UBA5188
TATTGAGACTGACCACTTGGTTCTAAGTAGTCATCGAATAATTCCACAAATTTTGGTTGCTTGTATCGATCCCAACGGCACCTGCCCTAAGAATTTGTTTGACATCCTTGTGTTTTTTAACTAATCCGGCAGCAATTATGGGTTGCTGAAAATGCATTCTAATCAGTTCATATACTTCTGGAACAGCTAGACCGGGCATGATTTCAATAAAATCCGGGTTAGAACGACTCACAGCATTAAGTCCACTGGTTACTGACGGTGTATCATGGGCAAATAGACGTTGGGCTGCTACGAGACCTTCTTTTTGGCTGGAAGCGATCAGTTGACCATTGGGAGTTACTATACCGTCGATACCTGCTTTCTCTTTTAAGTAGCGGATGGCAAACTTATCTCTACCCATGCCATGGATCAAATCAATGTGTACCAATATAAATTTATTATGTTTACGCAATTCCTTACATATATCGACAATATTAAGAATATTACCTGATGAAACCATTACAACTCGGGCATTACTGGCGATGACATCAGGCACCAGCTCTGGTTTCTGGAGAGATGCAATAATCGGACATTCCAGTAATGCCGCCAACATCATTTCTTTAGGAAGCATGTACACTATCTCCCTTCTATAATTATTATTCCCTCTAAATTGTTTACTTTATTGACTGCGAATATACGGTCCACAAAAGACCTATTCCTGTGCAAAATGATTTAAACTAATTGCTATGCCGGAATCTTAATTATTATCTTCTTTACCGGCATGGGTTCTCCTGCAGCTACACGAGGCTGATGAGCATCTTCGGGGAACATAACTACAAAGAAATCTTTTTTAAGGGTGATGAAGTTGCCGTTTGTACCATCCAGAATAAGTTTATCTGAGGCCGCATTGTATTCTTTAATTGGTCCCATTCCGTCAATGGGAGCGTATCCGATTCTTTCCATACCCCAAATCAGATCATCATTCTACCTTCTTGTTCCTTGATTATTTAACTACGACAAAAATTTCTTTAACCGGGTGATATATATCAAATGTAAAGAGTGTTATTTCTCTGAGCCAAAGTGCATTGTAGCAATAAAGCATTGGTTAATTAACATCCATTATAAACTACTGTCAACGCAGGACATACTTCTCAATCACATCAGCCACACCTTCCTCATCATTGGAGCCTGTGACTATACGGGCAATATTTTTAACAGCAGAAGGGGCGTTACTAACAGCTACTCCCCACCCGGAATATCTAAGCATTTCAATATCATTAATACCATTTCCGAAAGTCATAATTTCCTCCCGGTTGATGTTCAACCTACTAGCAATAAAACTCAGGGCAGCGCCTTTATTAACGGCTGGGTTGTTGATCTCCAGAAAATTAGGCTTTGATTCCGCTATACATAGAACATTCCCCAACTGAGTATGTAATCCCTCTTTTATTTGTTCAATCTCCCCTGGTTCAGCGATAGCTAACATTTTCGTCGGTGCTCCCAACATAGTGTACAACCGATCGCCCACCGGTATTGGCTTAGCCCCAGTAAATCTAGCATATAATTCTGCACGCTTATCTATTTCTTTCACATACAGAACATCGTTTATATAAGTTTGAATGTACCACTGCCGTTCACGGCACAACTGCATAACCTGCCTGGCAACTTCTTGCTTAATGGGATTATGTAACAGCCGTTCTCCTGACGGGTAGGAGGTAATCAGTGCTCCATTATAGGAAATCACTGGTATTTCCAGGCCAAGACTCCTAGCAAAAGGAATTGCCGAAGAGTACATTCTTCCGGTTGCCAGAGTCACTTTAATCCCTTTTGCAACTACTTGCTGAATAGCCTGATAAGTGCGCGGAGATATTGATGAATTACTGTTCAATAATGTGTCATCAAGATCAAAAACAATCAGTTTTATTACAGCTTTATTTGTTTCCTGCATTTCAATTCCCTCTCCTCAACCCGTTATTAAACCGCCACTCAGCAGCAGCGGAAATCTCAGCCAAACATCCTCCAATGACTCAAATACTTAAAATAATCGATTTCATCACCTAATATTCTAACTAACTTAATAGTGTTTGAAAATGTTCATAGAGACTATTTATCCTAAATAGTCTCTATGAATAATGCTGAGTCTGTTAAAATAGAGATTATTCTGACGAAGTAAAGTTTGTGTTTTCTTTTTGATATACATCCCCTTGACCTTGATAACTGTGGCTAATATTTGGGACTCAACTCCAGTGCAATGGCCAGAGCCTTGCACTGGAGTTGAGATTCACGTTATAACTAGTGAATAAATTAATTTATTACAAAATACCCAATGTCTTGCCCATTATGACTGCTAAAACAGCACCAAACATCGGACCTACTATCGGAATCCAAGCATAACCCCAGTCAAAGGATGCTTTATTACCCATTGGCAATATGGCATGCGCTATACGAGGACCAAGGTCACGGGCCGGATTGATGGCATAACCCGTAGGGCCTCCAAAGGAAAGACCTATCCCCCAGACCAACATACCCACCAAATAGGGACCAAAACCGGTTGCAAATTTTGCGCCGCCATCGCTAAGTTCTTTCGAGAAAATTATGAAAACTAAGAACACTAAAATTGTAGTAACAACAGTTTCCGTAATTAGATTGGCTATGGGGTTGCGAACGGCCGGAATTGTACAAAAACAACTCAATTTAGCGTCCTTATCTTCGGTGATTTTCCAATGAGGTAAATAGATAAGCCACGCAACAGCACCCCCAGCCAAACCACCGGCCACTTGAACCAACATCGTGATCAGCGCATGTCCTGGGGTATAAACCCCCAACATCGTTTTTGCCAAAGTAATTGCCGGGTTTAAATCAGCTTGTGGCGCACCTAAAGAAATAGAGGTAAATACTCCCAATACTACTGCAAAAGCCCAAGCTGTCGTTACTGCGATCCAAGCACCACCGCCGCCACCACCAGCGCCCTTCGAATCCTTTAAGTTTAAGTTAGCAACCGAACCAACGCCAAAACTAAGTAGAACTAACGTTCCTAAAAATTCACCGATTAAATTTGTCATAAATAAAAGCCCCCTAATTACTTATTATTCAGAACATTTTCGTTGAATAATGAGTCCGACTTCCATACCGCACAATACCACGCAGCCTCTTAATCAATTAATTATTTTACTGTTTTAACTCTCTTAGCCCAGCCCCTGGTAAGTTTCACAGCCTCCTGCCAGCCATAATAAAGGTCTTCGCGGTCTTGTTCCGACATTACAGGTTTAAACACTTTATCAATAGCCCACTGCTCGGCAATTTCATCGGTACTTTTCCATAAACCGCTACCCAGCCCAGCCAGATATGCGGCACCCAGAGCGGTCATTTCCGTAATCTTAGGTCTAATAACCGGTATCCCCAGAATGTCGGATTGGAACTGGCAGAGCAGATTGTTTTTAACGGCGCCACCGTCAACTCTTAGTTCGGCTACCTCAATGGTACCGTCTTGTATCACGGCGTTGATAATATCTTTGGTCTGGTATGCCAGTGCGTCCAGGCCTGCACGAATCATATGATTTCTAGTAGTTCCTCTGGTAATACCAATAATCACTCCCCGCGCGTACATATCCCAATAGGGAGCGCACAGACCCACAAACGCCGGTACCAAATAAACGCCGCCGGTATCAGGTACCGTGGCACCATACCATTCTGTATCAGCAGCAGTATAGATAAGTTTAAGTTCATCGCGTAGCCATTGGATCGTCGCTCCGGAGATAAATACCACACCCTCCAAGGCATAACTTACTTTCCCGTCAACGCCCCAAGCGATAGTCGTCGTTAGACCTTCTTTAAATACCGGTTTATCACCAGTATTCATAACATAGACACCCGCTGTACCGAAGGTATTTTTAGCCATACCAGGTTTGAAGCATGCCTGTCCAAAAAGAGCTGCCTGCTGGTCCCCAGCATTACCCCTAATCGGTATTTCAGCGCCAAAAAGGGAGGCTATCGTGGTCCCGAAATCGCCATCTGAATCAATCGCCTTAGGTAAAATCGCCATAGGTATATCCAGCTTGCGGCAGAGTTCCTCATCCCATTCCAGCTTCATAATATTGTAGATCATAGTACGAGAGGCATTGGAATAATCTGTCATATGACTTTTACCACCAGTAAGGTTCCAAATCAGCCAAGTGTCAATTGTCCCGAACAAAAGTTCACCCTTTTCCGCTCGTTGTCGTGCGCCAGGCACAGCATCAAGGATCCATGGAATTTTAGAAGCAGAGAAATAAGCGTCAATCACTAGACCAGTTTTCTCTCTGACTTCATCAGCCAATCCGTCGGCAATCCATTTTTCAACAATTTCAGCTGTTTGCCGCGACTGCCAGCAAATTGCGTTATAGATCGGTTTTCCTGTTATTTTATCCCAAATTACAGTCGTCTCTCGCTGGTTGGTTATACCAATCGCGCGTATTTCTTCAGGGGTTATCTTCGCTCTACAGATAGCTTGCCGGGTTACTTCGATTTGTGACTGCAGTATTTCCATAGGATCATGTTCCACCCATCCCGGGGTAGGGAATATTTGAGTAAATTCCTGCGTGGCTTCACCGACAATATTTCCTTTGTTATCAAAAATTATGGTTCTTACACCAGTAGTACCTTCATCCAGTGCCATAATATACTTTTTTTCCATATTATATCTCTCCATTCATTTATTTAAAAATTCTGAAGATATGATGTGCAACTTACTCAGGATACAACGTTCTGTATTACTATTCTACGTACCAATTTATTTAACCTAACTGTGGTTAACTTTAAAATTAGGGCAGGTTCACTAATTCTAGAATGTCAACGTTACTATGTCCAATTGTTGTAGCACTTTTCCCTTCCTTTACTTTACTTTTCTCTTCTTTTCTCTTCTCTTCTCTTATCTTTTTTCGCCCCCTTATTTAGACAGAAAGATCCCCATATAAACTTAAAAAATTTTAAGTTTATATGGGGATCTTTCATATCTCTTGACCCCAGTATTGTTTCAGGCGCCGAATATAGTAAGAATCCGATTACAACCTTAACAAATATTAAATTTTCAATGTTGTGTATTATAATACGAATATTATCATATTATATGGGTTTGTACAAGGTATAATTACATAATTTTCTCAAAATTTAGTCTTAATAAACCCATAATCCTCCGGATAAAGCGTTCTTGCCACGATAAATTGCTCTCTCGCCAAGTTCTTCCTCAATACGAAGCAATTCATTGTATTTAGCCACCCGTTCCGTCCGTGCTGGAGCCCCAGTTTTGATCATACCAGCATTGATTGCTACAGCGATATGGGCTAGGGTGACGTCTTCTGTCTCTCCAGAACGATGAGAGACGACCGCGGTATAGCCTGCCCGTTTCGCCATTTCGATGGCATCGAGCGTTTCGGTTAAAGTACCGATTTGGTTGAGCTTAATGAGAATCGAATTACCGCATTTCTCCTTGATTCCACGAGCCAAGCGCTCCGGATTGGTCACAAATAAGTCATCACCAATGAGCTGGACCCGGTCTCCCAAGCGCTCAGTCATCTTACGCCAGCCGTCCCAGTCGTCTTCATCCAGTCCGTCTTCAATGGAAACAATGGGATAGCGTTCGATCAGTCCCTCATAATAATCAATCATCTCATCTGAAGTCTTCTTAAGTCCTTCGCTCGCTAAGTTATAGGTTCCATTTTCATAAAGTTCTGAGGCTGCCACATCAAGAGCCAGTGCCACTTGTTCTTCAGGAATATACCCTGCCCTCTGAATCGCGTCAACAATGCAACGCAGCGCATCTTCGTTAGAGGCGAGGTTGGGTGCAAAACCGCCTTCGTCCCCGACTGATGTGGAGAGATTTTTTCCTTTTAGTACTGCCTTTAGATTGTGGTATACTTCGGTCCCCATGCGCAAGGCTTCAGCAAAGCTGGACGCTCCGACTGGCATAATCATAAATTCTTGAATGTCCACATTGTTATCGGCATGACTGCCGCCATTTAATATATTCATCATCGGTACTGGAAGCTCTTGCGCATTGACGCCGCCCAAATACTGATAGAGGGGCAACCCGAGTGATTCTGCCGCTGCTTTCGCTGTGGCTAAGGACACACCGAGGATTGCGTTGGCTCCCAATTTTCCCTTATTGTCGGTTCCATCAAGGTCAATCAAGAGATGATCCAATCCTGGTTGGTCGAACGGATTTAATCCTTCAACTTCTGGACTGATGAGTAAGTTAACATTCTCAACTGCTTTTAGTACTCCTTTACCCATAAAACGGGTCAAATCTCCGTCCCGAAGTTCCACTGCTTCAAAAGCCCCAGTGGAAGCGCCCGACGGGACCGCTGCACGTCCGATGCTTCCATCGGTAAGAACAACATCGACTTCTATCGTCGGATTTCCCCGAGAATCCAAAATCTCACGGGCATAAACATCTGTAATTAAATTCATTAAATTTCCCCCTTTACACTTATAGTCAGGTCAACACACGTGTCGCTCAATCCTTGTCCATATTACAAAATACTCACAGTTCCTTTGTAAATAACTCCGGCAAAAGCATCGACTGTAATCGTCTGTCCCTCGGATATTTTAGTCAGAGCGTCTGATAGGCCAATAATTACCGGGATGCCGTATTCTATAGCGGTAATGGCGGCATGAGATGTTAAGCCGGCTTCCTGAATGACTAACGCACCTGCCCGCGCAATAAGCGGGATAAATCGGGCATCGGTGGAACTGGTGACAAGTATGTCACCCTTATTAAAAATATCTCGATCTGGAAACTGGATTATCCGGGCAGTACCCATATAAGATTTTCTTCCGATTCCCGTGCCCTTCGCTAAGGTTCCACCGACCACTTGGACTTTAATCATATTCGTTGTGCCGACCTTACCAACCGGAACCCCTGCAGTTATCACGACAACATCCCCAGTTTGAATGTAATCTTTATCAAGTGCCGCCGTTATTGCCACTGACAATAATTGATCCGTCCCAGAACTTTCCTGAACTACTAAGGATTCAACACCCCACTGCAACGTCAGTTTTCGCGCGACCTCAGGAAATTGGGTAGCCGCTACTATAAGCGACTTAGGACGATATTTTGAAATCAACCGCGCGGTTAATCCAGATTGTGTCGGTGTCAATATTGCAGTCGCATTGAGATCTCCAGCGATGGTATAGCTGGCATAGCTGATTGACTCTGCCACATTAAGATGAGGATGGCGAGTTGCCTTAGTTTCTAAGAGCGTTGTTTCCGTACGCTTGGCGATTTTATCCATCATTTGCACTGCCTCAACGGGAAATTTACCGGCAGCAGTTTCACCTGACAGCATAATGGCATCGGCTCCGTCTAATATGGCATTAGCCACGTCACTAGCTTCTGCCCGTGTTGGACGAGGTTGACGAATCATTGAATCAAGCATTTGGGTTGCTACAATGACCGGTTTACCTTGTAGATTGCATTTTCGAATCATCTCTTTTTGATAAACAGGAACTACTTCAACTGCAACCTCAACGCCTAGGTCTCCACGCGCAACCATCAACCCGTCGACGACTTCCAAAATAGAATCCAGATTATCAATTCCCTCTTGGCTTTCTATCTTAGCAATGATTTGTACAGTTGCTCCCATTTCCTCAACAATCTGGCGCACCGCCAAAATATCAGAAGCTTTACGGGTAAAGGAAGCCGCAATAAAATCGATTCCCTGGGTAATTCCGAAACGAATGTCTTCAATGTCCTTTTCAGTTAAACCTGGTAATCTTATTGAAACTCCAGGAACATTAACGCCTTTTTGTGATTTTAGAATACCACCATTGCGCACAATCGTCTTGATCACTTCTTGCTGTACAGACGTGACTTCCAAATCCAACTGTCCGTCATCAATCAAAATATGTGTTCCCGGAACAACGTCTAGCCATAACTCTTTATAAGTTATTCCGACTCTATCTGAGGATCCAAGATCGGAGTTCGTATCCAAAATAAACGCAGCACCATTGGAAAGCGTGATACCCTTTTCCTGAACCATATTGGTACGGATTTCAGGCCCTTTTGTATCAAGTAGGATTCCTAAATGTTTTCCCGCTCTCATAGCTTCTTCTTTTAAAACAGACATTCGCAAGCCATGTTCTTCATGAGTTCCATGGGAGAAATTCAGTCTGGCGACGTTCATTCCCGCCATTAATAGCTGTTGAATTTTTTCTCTAGTTGCGCTAGCTGGTCCAATCGTACAAATAATCTTTGTCCTTCTCATTGATAGCTTCCTTCCATAATGCCCGTCCTCAACAATAAATGAGAGATTTCACCGACTAAGAATTTGGGCAAAAACCTCCACCGGATGCAGCGCTTTGAATTTAGTACCGTGTTCAATTTGCATACGGCAGGTAGCACATTCCGTAACCACCTGATTCGGTATGTTCTCATTGATAGCCTTAAAGAGATTCTCTCCTATTTTCATAGAGATATCATATTTTTCCTGTCTAAATCCATAAGTACCCGACATACCGCAACAGCCTGCATCTAAGTCAACCACTTCCAGACCTGGAATACTCTTTAGAACTTTGAACCAAGGCCTCCCAATACCTTGAGCTTTTAAATGGCAAGGCGTATGATAGGCTAATTTTAAAGGCGGCGTGTTCATCGGTAGCTTTAGCTTACCCTCTTCTAGCAACTCCACCATAAGTTCACCAAGGTCATATGTGTTGCTGGCGATCATATCAGCTAGTTTACCCAACCGATCATTGTCTGGAAATAGCTTGGTATACTTGGATTTGAGGGTATAACCACAACTCGTGCAAAGGGTCACGACTCTCGAGCCCCTAGTTACGGAATCTTCCATAGCCAAAAGATTGTTCTTGGCATCGGTCAGAGATTCCTTTTTATCAGCAATCGCTGGAAGTCCGCAACAACCTGTCTGGGCAATTTCCACCAGATAGCCAGCTCTTTCCAGAATCTTTATGGCAGTTTCACCTAAGCTTGGATCATTATATTTAATAAAACATCCCGGAAACAACAGTATCTGTTTCCGTTGATCAGTCTCTTGTTTGCTTACGACTGATCCTCTCAAGGCCTTACTTGCATAGGATGGAAACGTTCGATGAGAGGTAATTCCCCCTATAGGCATTAAAGCAGTTGCCATTTTAAACACTGAATTACTGACAGGCGCCGTCATTGTGCTCATTTTGCCGAGCAAAGCAGGACGGGCGAAAACGTAGTCGCGGATCTTCTTTATACCGTTTTTTTCTTGGTGTGCTTTGGCCTCGGCAATGTACTCTGACACACCAACTTGATTAGGACATACCAAACTACATTGCCCACAGCCAAGGCAATAATCCACCCAATCTTCGCCGAAACTCAATCCTTCACGCCGAAAACGTTCTATATCTGATCCCAATTTCTTCGGGCCGGGGTAGTCAGGACGCACCTTTAACACCGGGCATACCGTGTTACAGTAAGAACACTTTAAACAGCCATCAATGTTTAGTTTGTCTTTTAGCATTCTATCTTTTCACCCCCCGCAGCTATCATACCCGCCTGATACCCTGTCAGTATTGCCTGAGCATTTCCATTCCTATAGTTAAAGCCCTCTAAGAAACTCCCGGCACCATAAACATTTGCGGCCACAGACAACTTATCCCGATTGAGTAATTGCCTCTGTTCATTCACCGCAGCCTCCTCTTCATGATCCCACTCAGTCACTTTGCCCTCGTAATTTAACACAAGATCAAATTGATTGATTCTGCCCGTCGCTAAGATAAAGTTATCAGCTTTAATGACGCGTTTTCGACCCGGAGTATCCATAATAGCGGCCGTGCAACGTCCAGCTTGTAATTGCAGGGATTGAATTGGGTAACCAAAATTAATATCTGCGCCAGATTTCTGCAAATATTTCAATAAACATTGGAAAATCCTCACACCCACGACTGAAGGAGGTACTGTATATAGTTCACCGACAGAGCTTCCGACCTTCTCCTCAAATCTCACAAACTCAGTACTCCCTGTTTGTAGGCCTAACATTGCTGGCATTAATAACAGGTTATAATCCTCAAGCAGTGGTTTAATCATTACGGCAAATTCATCCCGGTTTTGTTGATCTTCAAGGTGGTTGGCTACATCCAAGGTACTAAAGCTGGGGGTCTGCATCCAAGGAACATCCATTATTTTGCCTGTATATTCTACTTGCAAATTAAGTCTGCCAGCAGACAAAGTTAGCAATTCTGCTGTTAGATTTGCATTAAAACCGCTCAGGCCACGAAGACCCAACACCATTACTTTGCCGCCATTAACAGGTCTTCCTGACCAGATAGAAGCGGGAGCCATCGATACCTCTTGAAAGCTACCCATTGCATTCGGAACCAATTGTCGCTGCCCGAGCTCACCCTTATACTCACATCCTGCTGCAGACATCATGTCCGTGAAAAATCCCATTGCTTTTTTCAAGCAGGGGTGTTTTAGGTCCATACCTTGAACACTGATACTCCCCCCACTCATCGCCAAGGTACCAGGCCCGTTGGTTACCAAAGTTACTTTGGCGCCACGCTTTATTGATACAGCAGTCGCCATAATTCCGGCCAAACCGCCTCCTATCACTAAAACAGACTCTTGCAAATTATCCAATTATCATCACCTACCTAATAACATTTTGCTCAAAGCGTCATCTCGTGACTGTTGACTACCAAAGCTACTAATACCACCGCTAAAAAGCGGAAGTATTAGTAGCGGTTAAACCTAACCCCTATATATTTAGGACTCGAGGTCATAAAGCTTATTATAGTCGTCTACACCATAGATACCCCAAGTTTTGATTGCTGCGGCCAACTCTGGTTGGGTCTTAGCGGCTTCCGTGAGATCTATCCCCTTCATCGTGGCGTCAATACTTTGACGGAAGGCAGTGGCTCCAGCTTTCGGTCCCATTGAATGCCCGTGAATGCCAGCGCCAACCCCAATGATAATATCGTTACCAAGGGTATTCATCAAGTAGGGTACCATTCCCGGTGTTACACCGCCGCCCACAAGATTAAACGTCTGTTTGATATGAGACATCTTCGAATAACCGATTTGCCAGGTTCGAACAAATTTTTCTTGAAGAGCATTGAATTTAGCAGAGGGTGCGACATTAAGGGACATATCACCACCACAGAGCCTAATAAGTTTTTGCGCAACTTCAGTACTCATTCCTTGATTTGGAGCCACGGTCTGAGCCCCACCGTAACAGGTATGGACACAAATCGGAACATTGATATTTGGATCTTCTGCCAACATCCGCAATGCTGAGAACCCAATGCCAAATACGTTCACCAAAAGGCCATTCGCGCCTGCTTCAATCGCACGATAAGCATTATCACGAAGCCGTACTATTTCGTCCGTAACATTTGCCGTGAATAATGTCTTTTCACCCTTTTCCGCGTCAGCACGCTTAGCCGCTTCCATATATGCCTTGACCCTTTTTTCCAGTGGTGAGAAAGCAGGACTACCAGCGATCAATTCATCGTCCTTGATCCAATCGACGCCGCCAACAGAAGCATTGTAAAAGAGTTCTGCGCCTTCTGAAGGCGTAATGCCCGTGCAAGGTTTGATCATATTATTGAGAATGGGTCGTTCTGGAATATTCATCAGCTTCCGAAGTCCCTCAATACCAAATTTCGGACCTTTAAATTGTAACAGGTAGCTTTCCGGAAATTCCAGGTCAAGTAATTTGAGATTAGGCATGGAGGCAATGTTACCAATCACCGAAGACAGCATTAATGGAATATTGTCATAAAAGTTAATCCAAGGGAACGCAACTCTTAAAACATAATAACGGGGTTGATCTTTTGGAAGTTGCGCAATGAGTTCGTAATTTGGAATACTGTAGATGCCAATTACTTTCGCGGCACTTCTGGCTCTGATTTCTGGAGTTTCACCTGGAACCGCAAACCAAGAACCTGACGACTGTTCAATGGCCAAAGCGGCAGATTTAGCCACTATGTCTGCCTGAGCGCCACCTGCTACCATATAAGTGGCTACCACATACTCCTCATTATTAATTCCTTCCGATAAGGGAAAAAGGCTAGGATGGTATAATTCTTTCATTTTTAAAACATCTCCTCATTTTTTATTTGTATTATAATGTAAATCCAAACTTTATCATTGAACCTTGAAAAATAGCTCTTTCACACACCTCCTAAATATCATATTTATATGTTAGGAGATCTAAGGCATAAAGCCTTATTCTCTGACCGCGCGGTTACTTTAGAGTTTCGCCATATAACTGATAGCTGAGAGCCAATTGTTGGTTTTGTTTACCATGGGGGACCATTGCCTGACCCTTCCACCGGTCCCTGAGGAAGTTAGACAGTTGAGCTCTAGCTTGTTCTCCCTGCCAGATTCCCTTTTCATAAACTGCAACCATGGCCTTATAGCCACAAAAATTCCCTTGACAGGTTCCAAGTCCCAGCCGAGTCCTTCTACCTATGTCGCTAATCGTGTGCGCAGGGACTGTAATAACGCCTTCCATCACCAATTCCAACTCAGCTCTTGTTACAAACTCGCACTCACACAAAATTTCGGCTTGAAGTGGATCCTTTTTAATTTTTTCCAGTAATAGTGGTAAGTTGTTGCCAAGGCGATGCCCTACTTTTTCCACGGCTGGCAGAGGCAAAAACTTCCTGGCTTCCTCCAGGCTACTTTTTGCCGCAACACCTTTCAAAATCCGCTCGTGGGTAGTGCACTCTTCATTAACTCCCAGCTTGTGGCAAACCAAGTCTGTCGTAACTTGAGCCATTAGGCGATAAATAGTCAGCTTGCCGCCGAGAATAGAAACGAATCCTGCGACCCCGTCTTCTTCCTGATGATCGATCAATACAAAATTACGGCTGATTTCTCGGCCTTCACCCGCCGAGGTTGTCTTGGGAATATACAACGGACGCACACCGGAATAGGCTCTAATGATCCTTGCCTTATTTATTTCCGGAAACATGGCTGACGCCTGATCCAGCATATATTCTATTTCACCTGGATTGACATCTGTGGCTCCCGGGTCTGAGACATTTATAGAAGTAGTTCCCAATATTGAAACTGGCCCGCCCGGTAAAATAAGATCGCAATCACCCGGTATCTTAAGTTTGTTTACCGCGCCATTGGTGATGCGTTTATTAAATACCACTAGGCCTCCGCGATTGCAAACAATATTTACCTCTACTCCTACCTGGGCCGCTACTAATGCTCCCCACGGCCCGGCAGCGTTAATCACAATATCGCAAGCCAAGTAGCCTTCTTCACCCGTTAACGTGTCCAGATAATGAACGCCTTGAACTATCTGGTTTTTAACTGCAATCTTGGTTATTTCAGTATAGGTCTTAACGGTAGCCCCTAAATTAACCGCATCTTGGGCATTCGCCGCGGTAAGCTGAAAAACATCGATATAAGCATCAGGAACACTGTACGCCCGAGTTATTTTTGTTGTCACGTTCGGTTCCCGTTCGTGGACCTCCCGAGGTGATAATTCTTGAGTTTCAATTCCTGCATTCTTGCAACCCTTAACAAATTGTTTAATATAATCCTCGTCGTCCTCTTTTAAGTGTACGAACATTCCACCGTTATCTTCAATACAACATGCTGCTATCTGCTTAAGAATAGCATTCTCTTCAATACACTCCCTGGCTGCGTCTATATCTCTAACCGAGTATCTCGCCCCACTATGCAGCAGTCCATGGCATCTGCCAGTCGTACCATACGCCAAATCTCTTTTCTCGAACAGGATTACTGGGATACCTCTTAACGCTAAATCCCGTAAAATGCCTGTTCCAGTACACCCCCCACCAATTACTACGACTTGTGTTCTCTCCAATTATTTCACCCCCTTATTTAGACACAAAGATCCCCATATAAACTTAAAACTTAATTTTAAGTTTATATGGGGATCTTTCATATCTCTTGACCCCACTATTTATTCAGATCACCGGATACGTCAAAAATCCGAATGAGCCCGAACAAATATATATTAAATTATTCAATTTCTTTATCTACCTGTGATTATAGTTTATCCTTTGTATTTATGCAAGACATAACTTTCCAAAAATATTAATATTTTGGTTTCCCCCCAGGTGCCGAGCCTTAGTGACTCTGAAAATCAGCGAATTCAAGACAGGAACAGAACCCAATAAAGGTGTTTTCAATATTCAAATTCCCGCCTTACCAGATGATATTAGCACTTGTATTATTTGTCGGTTCTCGGTCGGGTCAAACCCTTAAAGCGACGGCGAATGCCGAGCTCGAGCACAAGCAGTTAATCTACAGGTTCTTTGAGCCCACACCCAAAC
>DHWG01000093.1:16756-16886 GCA_002413075.1 Desulfosporosinus sp. UBA5188
GTTCTTTGAGCCCACACCCAAACGCAGTCAGTCCACGATCTTCAAATACACTCTTGCGGTTAAGAAATAGACGACTGTATAAATAACTGCAAAAACAAGAATTGTCACAACTGTACACAACCTCAATAGA
>DHWG01000190.1:0-9213 GCA_002413075.1 Desulfosporosinus sp. UBA5188
TTGACTTTAATTAGCTGGTCTAAGTCTCGATGTTCAGCTTAAGCGAAAGCAAGTTCAGTTCCCCTCAGGAATTTCCGGAACTGCTTCATCAATATAATAGATGTTTGGTCCAGTACCCACTTGTTTTAGTAAGACTCGCGTCGGATACTTGGCAATCAATTGAGAGACGATACTAGCGGGGTTGTTAAGGTCTCCTGCTTGGCGGGCCTTCCCTAAGCATGTTTGAACGCACGCGGGTTCTAGACCTTGTTCAAGACGATGCCAGCATAAAGTACACTTATCCGCCTTTCCAGTTTCAGGATTAGCAAAACGAGCGTCATAGGGGCAAGCGACAATGCAATATTTACACCCGATACATTTGCTGTTTTCTATGATGACAATACCATCTGCACGTTTTTGTGAAGCTCCGGTAGGACATGCCGCCACACAGGGTGGGTGCTCACAATGCATACAATTTCCCGGTTGAAAAACTTCCCTAACCTTAGGGAACTGCCCCTGAACACCACTGCTCTTGACCCAATTACGCGTATGTCCAATTGGCACGTCATTTTCTGCCCGACAAGCCACCATACAGGCATCACAATCGATACAACGTGAAGTAATAATGACAAACCCCATGCGAATAGACATATTTCCACCTCCTAAGCCTACGCCTTACTCACGGTTACAAATGTCTCGCTTAAGGCTGAGCCTCCTGAAATAGGATCTGTTACGGTCTTGTGCAGAGCAGAATCACTGGCTCCACGTCCATAGGCCGCTTTAAGTCCTTTACTTACATGCCCAAATCCACCAACCATAAAGAGACAATCCGGTCGTATACCCTCGGTTACATAGGCGTTAATCGTAATTTTTCCAACTTCGCTCTCCACAACCACTTCATCGTCCGTCTTCACACCAATTTTCTTAGCAACAGAGGTATGCAGCCACACACGATTGACCGGGAAAACTTCTAAAAGCCAACGATTGTTCTGAGTGAACATTTGGGTGTGCTGAGCTGTTTTACCCGTTAAGAGGTAATAGTGACCGTCCTCTGGCCGTGGTGGTTCATTCCAAGTCGGTACAGCCTTCTTGCCCATTTGGGCCATGATACTCGAGGAGATTTCTATTTTCCCACTACTCGTTTGAAACTCAAAATCTTTGGAATGATCTTCTTTTAAGTTTTTCACTTCATAATGACCTGCGCTTTTTAAAGCCTCTAAACTCACTGGGAACGGCTTGAGTTGCTGGGATAAGAGATCCACTTCATCCTTATATGGTAGGAATTCCCCAAGGCCCAATTTATCGGCTAATTCTTTATAGATCATCAAGCTGCTTTTCGTATCATAAAGAGGCTGGATCACTGGTTGACGGATAAATATCTTATTTTTAATGGGAACCAAACCATCATAGCGTTCGAGATAGTACGATTCTGGCAAGATAACATCGGCATAATACGCGGTATCACTAGCCTGAATATCAATCACTGCCACAAAGTCCAACTTCATCAAAGCATTAATCGTCTTTTGCCGTTCCGGAATCGAGAGTACAGGATTTTGCCTGGAAATCAGCCATCCTTTAGCCTCATACGGTTTACCCGTTAAAATATTATCCCGCATTGTCTGGATAACACCGTAGGCTAAAGGCACCAGGGGATACTTCCACGGCACGCCATCCAGTCGTATACCCTGAGCGGCTGGAAAAGGTGGATGAGACAGAACTCCAAGCTTAGCTGTACTCATTTCCTGATCAGGAATTAAGCCACCCGGCTGTGCCCAATTACCCATCAGAGCATTAAGCACGGCAATGGACCGTTCCGTTTGGAAGGAGTTCACAAAATTTGACGTCCGCCAGTTAGGATGCGCTATCGCTGCTGGAGCAGCGGCCGCAAAGTCCCGGGCAATTCGTTCAATCGTTGACGCAGCGATTTCACACTTTTTCTCCGCCCATTCTGGGGTATAGTCTTTCACTTCAGTGACTAAATCTTCAAACCCTTGAGTGTATTTCTTGACAAACGTTTCATCATAAAGCTTTTCAGAGATGATCACATGGATCATGGCGAGGAAGAAAGCAGAATCCGTGCCGGGCCGAACAGGCAGCCATTCAGTTGCTTTCGAGGCCGTCTTACTGAAGCGCGGATCAAGCACGACGACTTTGACACCCTTGGCCACCATATCGATCATTTCCTGCGTCTCATTATTGGAAATTCCCTCCGCTAAATTACGTCCCGTGAAAATCATATACTTACAATGGCTATAGTCCGTTCCCGGTTGGGGCGTACCATACGTGTACAGAAAACCTGTCGTCATTGAATTGAAGCATAAACTCCGTTGAGTCCCGTAATTAGGAGTACCGTACGCCTTAAGAAGACTTTCGAAAAAAGGTTGGGATAAGTTATCCGTTGAATTAAGCATCATGGCTTTAGCGCCATATTTGTCTTTAATCTTTTTCATTTGCTCAGCGGTATAACTCAACGCTTCATCCCAAGAAGCCTTACGCCACAAACCGCTCCCTCGTGCCCCTGCACGTATAAGAGGAAACTTAATTCGATCCGGGCTATACATTGCTTCGATACCTGCATTACCACGCGGGCAAAGTTTTCCTAAATTGTTCGGGTGATTTGGGTTACCTTCCAGTGTCTTTATAACACCGTTTTCAACCTTAGCAATGACTCCGCATCGCCATACACATTGTTCACAAATTGTTGTAACATATTTTGTATCCTTTGCAGGAATCTGCGCCGAGCTATTTAACCCCAAGCTCGGCTTTGGAGCAAGTGCCCCTACACCAGTTGCGCCAAGGGCTGCCGTTGCTACAGCGCCTTTGATAAATTTTCGGCGGCTGAACAATTGGTCCCAAGTATAAACTTTGGACACAATAACACTCCTTTCACTTGGCCGTTTGAGGGTTTAGTTCTCTGATGACACTTTGTTTTTTTGATTCCTTAGAACCCTCTGCTATTTTCGAGCCCACGTAGAAGACTCCAGTACACAGGACAAAGAGTCCTATAAATAGCCAATGATTGACATGAAAAAGCTCTGAAAGAGTTTTTTGTCCATAATCACCGATGGTCGATATTTTCATAAAAACAGATTGATAGGTCGCCCCGAATAATATTCCACCGGTAAGAAACCCTAACAATCCTGGAAATAAATAGTCTAAATTTCCCTGACCAATCCCTGTAATCAACGTACCTGGGCACGTGCCGGCTACGGCCATACCTATTCCAAAGAGCAGTCCGCCCAATAGATTACCTAAAATATAAGTGGACGCAACTTGGTCCAACTGGATAAAGCCAAGATCTTTCAGCGTATAGAGACAGATAAGTCCCACTGAAATTGCCGTCATCATAAGCTTCATGACCGTATTATCTGTAAAGCGGAATTGATTGACGATCTTATGATAGTGTCCAAGGCCAGCCTTTTGGAGAGCAAGTGCGAAGAAGAAACCAATCACGATGGGGACAAAGTAAGTCATCATCTTAATATTCCCTCCCATATAAAAGCTTTGTCGTAATAATTCCAGAAACGAACAATCCTCCAATAAAGATTAGCCCCGCAGGAGAGAGTTGCATTGTTCCTGAAATGGCTAAACCACTAGTACACCCACCAGCGATACCCGCAGCATACTCAATGATAATCCCACCGATGAAGATCATGGTCCAACGTTTGATCTTACTGGGTCCAAATATCTGGGTCCATTGCTGGTCTGGCATCATTCTAAACTTGAAATCTTTAGACCAGGTGCTGGACGTAAAAGCCCCTAAAAGCATTCCTACAAACAACATAATCTGGAAACTCACAACGGGCGGCATCTGGAATTTGAAGTACATTGAGTTCGCTAAGCTTGAATGAAACAGTTTCAAGAGTATACTGTCAATACTTTCTATTCCACCCGATGAGCCAATTGTTTTGTCCACCAAAACATAGGAAGCGGTGGCTGTAAGTCCTAAAAGAACCCCCGCAACCCATGGAGACCATATTTTCGACTTCATACTTTCATTAAAGGTCAAGGTGTTCTCCCCCTTTATCCAGATGTGTCGGAGCCTTCTCTGGTGCGTCTGACATTGACTGTAATAATTGATTGCCTTGTTCACGTTTTAGGATTTCTTGCAAGGCCAAGACCGTCTTAATATCCCCATTTAGTAACTGAGTGAACACTTCCTGAACTTCCGGAGGTAGTGACTTAAAGGGAACATTCTTTTGCCTTCCTTGTAAGATGGCCCAAGGCCATAATCCTCTTTTCCATTTCCAAATTAAAACGCCCAAAATTGCAAGAACAAAAGCATTTATTATTCCAAGAGCCCACGCCAACCAGGGAACCATACCTTTTAGATTAAAATCGATGATATCAAAATTTGGATTAGCACTTGCAGGGACTTGCGTCGCTGCCGCGGAGGGAGTAGACGCTCCGGCTTCTCCACCAGTAGCTCCAGCAGGTGCACCTGGAGTTGCAGGCGGTGTACCACCTGCAGGATTTGGGCCCCCTGCAGTTCCACCATATTTAGCCGCCCGAGTAACACTGTCAGCGGGGTGACAAGAGGCGCAAGTTTGATCCGGTTGAGCTAAGGGCTTAACTAATCCGACATGTGCCTTTGCCTTATCCGTTTCCGATGCGACGCCTAAATGACATGCTTGACAGAAATCCCCGAAAGAATGTTGTATATGCCAATTACCTTTCTTGGACACTGGATCTTCTCCCTTAACCTCATGGCAGGTTTTACAAGAGGAGGTCGATGCTCCACAGGCAGCTTCGGTCACCTTTGGTGGTGTAAGCAAGAAAGACCCTATGAAAACAACACTGAATACACCAAATATCAAGGCTAATAGGGACCATTTTTTAATTTTCATATTTGTTCTTCACCTCACTAGTTATTAGCACGTATTAAACGTTTGCTTATTAAAGATCTAGTGTCTTAGAAACACCTCCTAAAGCTTCCCTCTGGGTCAAACTTAAAAGAAATATAATCCATAATGCTAACATATTCACAAGCTTTTCTAGGAATTTACACTAAGTGGTCACTTGGGGACTCGCTGTATAAGGGTTCCGTTTTTTATATCCCCCCGGGGTATGGGCTGTCGACTTCTATAGAATACAACGAAACAATCGATAGGTCAATACGGCTTGGCAATAAAAATAGAGCCAAAAAGGTTGTTAAACCCCCTGGCTCCTCGTTTCGGTAGCAATAATAAAGTTGAAGAATAAGATTCTAATAGCACTATACCGTTTGGCCTATTTCCGGATATTATTTAGCGGCATTCTTTTTATCTTGAGGACATACTGTCACGTCAAGCGAAAAATTAGTATCGGGGATCTTCCCAGTTTTAATATATTCGATCATCAAAGGTGTTATATAGGGCACGATCAGTGGCAGTAAATTAGGCATTAGGGAATCCATGGTCTTTGGAAGCAGATCCGGCATTAATTCTTCCATATCCTTCGGCAAGGGGCCTACGCGACGCGATACCTCAGCAAGCATATCCGGCATGACCTTGGGCATGACCCCTGGGACTAGCATCGGCATCATGATAGGCATCATTTTTTTCATCATAGCCATGCCGCCAGGGATATATTTCATAGCCTTCATCATGGGCACCATACCCGTGGGCATATTAGCAAACATCTGAGGAAGCAACGCTCCCATAACCTTAGCCATGTTTTCAGGATACATCAGAAGAATAAATTTCTCGAAGTAACCCCACATTTCCATGGAGTATTCAGTTTTATCTTCGGTTTCAAACCCTAAGCCTTGAGCAATAAATCGCGCGAGGTCAGTGATCGGAATATCCATATTATTAGCCTTGGCAGCTGTTCTTAACTGAACCTGACAGCAAGGACAGAGAGCCAGTAACCTATCAGCGCCTACATCAATTGCTTCCTGAATCCGTATCCCACCAAGCTTGGCAGCAACAGGCATTTCACCGATCAAGGTTAAAACAGAACCACAGCATAGGCCTTCTTCGCGGTTATGCTCCATTTCTACCAATTCTACTCCAGGAATCGCCGCAATCAATTCGCGCGGCGGTTCGTAGATACCCTGAGCACGCCCAGCATGACAGGAGTCATGGAAGGCAATTTTGGCCTTGATCTCATGCTCAAACTTCAGATCGCCTTTAGCTAAAGCTTCCGCCGCTACTTCGGAATAATTCTTGATTTCAAAAGGATAGTCTATCCCTTTTTTACGAGCTAAGGCAGGGTAAAGCTCTTTCCAAGCTAGGCCACAAGCCGGGCAAGAAGTAACGATCGTTTTAGCGCCACGCTTTTTCGCTTCGGCGACATTGTGCTCGAATATCTCTTCGAAAAGCTCCCACTTCCCAGCAATCTTCATGGGAATACCGCAGCAGGCTTCGTCCGTCCCCATATAGGTAAAATCAATGCCTGCCTTATCTAAAATGCGTACGCTTGATATGGCCACGTCACTGTTCACCATAGAGGCTGTACATCCGGCAAAGTACAAGACATCAGCTTTTTCTTTAATTTTAGGCTTAATTTCTGCGGGAATCCAGTCTGCTCGATGTTCCCGTTTACCAGCCCAGATATTGTTTTCTCCACGGAGTGAGGAAGCCATCATTTCAAAAGGTGGGAAGGTCATGCGCTTTTCTTCCGTAATTAACTTACCGCGCATTGCCATCCAGTTATGCTCGACAGGAATGTTGAGCTGGCAACGGGTATTACAGACTTCGCAAGTGGTGCAGAGGAGAAACCGAGTCACCATCTCCTGGTCATATTTTTCACGCCCTGCAATGACTTCCCTCAAGTACGCGTATTTACCGCGGGGAGAATGGGACTCCCAACCACGCCCGGAGAATTGTTCACAGGTAGACACGCAGTATCCGCAACGAGCACAAGCTGTTGCGAAGAAGGCGACACTGCCTGGTATTCCGTTTTTCTCTTTGGTTCTTTCAGACAAGTCACCGGTCGGAGCGGTCGCGGCATTGGCAATAGGGCGAATCAAGGGCTCAAACGTAGACGCTAAGCCCATAATTATATTGATAAAACCGGAACCAATAACTTTATTAGGATTAAATAAGTTTTCAGGATCCACTTTGGCTTTGTATTGAGTCAGTTTTTGAAAGCGATCGGCTCCGAAAACGTTCTTGGCTTCGCTTTTGAAATACAGACCGGTGGAATAGGCAGTACCAGCGTGTTTCTTGGCAATGTTAATAACCGACAAAGCTAAAGCATAAGCAGGGTTAAAGGCCAATGAACGTTCATCATGGGGAATAAAACCCAGAATCGTTACTTTATCGCCTTTGCCCACCATACCCTCTGCAATAAAGGGCTGTTTTATCTTTTTGGCAATATCGTTCAAAACAACCGTCAGGTTTTCCGTAGGAACAATCACTTCAGTGGTTATGATGGAAGGTCCGATTCGCTTTAATCGCATGGGTGCAAACCTCAGGTCCCATTCATGCTCGGCGGCTTCTGAAGATAGCTCCTCACCCTTATTAGCCTTGATCACGCTTACCAAAGAAGTATCAATCTTTGAGCGACGAGTTTCGGGATAAGCGATGAGCATCACATAGGCTTCAGGGAGAACAGGAAGAATATGTGGATTCGCTTCTTCATAGGGATGGCCGTGTTTATGAGGAAGCTTTTTCTTTAATCGCAGCGATTCTGGATTGAGAAAGGTGATCGACCAAATAGGCAATTTTTTCTGTGAAATGGCCTTTAGAGCATTACCTAATGATTGGGTGTCTTTGAAAGCAAAGGCCCTGTGTACCTCCGGTATTAAATCACGCACGCTGACCGTAATTTCAGTAATGATTCCAGTAATACCCTCGGCATCCGCAATATAGTCAGCGAGTTCTTGCCCGCTGAAATTCTTTAACTCTCCGGAAGGCATAACCACTCGAGCTGCCAAAACATTTTTTTTAAACTCGCCGTACTCATAGGACCCAAATCCGGAACCACCTTGAGCTAACCATCCCCCAACTGTTGAGGCAGGCAGGGAACTTGGGTAAAGACGCAGATCCAGACCTAGTTTATTGATTTGTTTTTGCAGTTGCTCCCAGATAACACCTGCTTGTACGCGAACTGTTTTTTGAGTGGTATCTACCGCAAGAACCTTGCACATGCCGCTCAAGTCAACCACAACAGCACCCTTTGCTGGCAAAACCCCTCCATAACCGGAAGTGGAAGCACCTCTGGGTACTAGCTGAAGTTTTTCCTGCTTAGACAACTTGACCAACTCAACAATTTCAGCTTCTTCCATGGGTCTAACGACCGCACCGGCTATCCCCGCAGGTACAAAGGGCTTAATTAGGGAAGGCAGGGCTCCAACGTCATAGGAATACATTTTCCGTTCAACCAGGTCTACCCTCATTCTGTCGCCAAAAATCTGTTGAAGTCGGGACGTCACTTTTTCATTCACAACTGACATTCTCTTCACTCCTCGTTATATCGTTATATCGTAATTTCTACACTTCTTAAACAACACTGGGAACTAACGTTAAGACTAATTAGGCTATATAATTCTACGCCAATTTGTACAAGTGTTCTTTTTCACATTAGGTGCCAACGGATCTTCTATAACCATTAATAACTTGGGCCGAAATTCAGAAACCAGTGTGCCACAATTAGAATCCTCTTGCACTGATTAACCCCCTCCCCCCCCCAATCGGATTATAATCTAAGAATACCATCTAATCTATCGTAGGTCAATAAGTAAATACATGGGTTTACTTTCTAAGCCTATTACGACGATGTGGTTAAGTCGCTTTCTGTCACCTAATGTGGACCAGGAGTACGTATAATAGAAATAGATTGAGAAACTTAGTGATTGACAAAAGTAAACTATTCAGATATATTAATTAAGTAGGCCATATACCCTGAGGGGGTATTGGCGGCCAGCTTGTTACGATACCCTAGTCCCGCTGTTGTCCAAGTACAGGATTTAATCATTAAATTTATGGCAGGATTAATCCATAGAGACAATGAAGGAGAGAAAATTATGGGTTATTTATCAAAGTTATCGAACGAAGATCTAACGCGACGCCTAAAAGCCTTATCCGAAGAACTCGAAGAATTGGAAGAAGAAAGAAGTTTTGTCCTTAAACAAACTGGGATCCATCTACCTGGCCATGTCGTTAAGAAGTTTGAAACCGAATCAATTGCCTTAATGCGATCCATAGCAGAGTTCAAAGAGGAAATTGAAGGCCGCAAATAGGAAATGCAACGATAATGCACCGAACAAAGTGATTGGTACTTCTTTGCTTACAGGCACAAATAACTGGG
>DHWG01000190.1:9387-25466 GCA_002413075.1 Desulfosporosinus sp. UBA5188
CCCAGTTATTTGTGCCTGTAAGCGCGGTTGTCTATCGCTAAGTCATAAAGATTACTTGATAAAGAAGGCACTTCCGACAGCAAGGCCTCCTTCTAAATAAGCCACTTGAGAAACACCTTTACCTAGAAGCATGCGTGCCGCTTCATAGCCCCTAATTCCTAAACCACATACGGTGACAATTAATGAATCCGTGGGCACCTCTTCCCAACGTTCTCGCAGCTCTCCTAGAGCAATAACCTTCGTCCCCTCAAGTGATAAGGGGTTTGCCGCGACTTCATCCGGTTCACGAATATCAAGAATACAGAACTTTTCGCCTGCTTCTAAGCGTTTTAGTACAGCTTCAGCGGTGATCCCTTGCGCTACACCCAACCGAAGGTTTTCTAACGTTGTAGCAGCATGGATCAGTAAATCGATAGCCGTTGCAAAGGGTGGTGCATAGGCCAGATCGAGATCAATAAGATCTTCCACCTTAGCGCCAAATTTAAGCGCGGTCGCCAGTACATCAAGACGTTTAATGCTCTCCCCTACGCCACAAACTTGCGCGCCAAGCAAGCGTCCATTTTCCTGTTCAGCAATTAATTTAATGGTCACATTCGCATGCATGGGGAAATAATGAGCAGAATCCGGTCCACTACTCACACTGGTCACGACCTTGTAGCCTAGTTTTCGAGCTTCTTCTTCGCCTAACCCGGTGCGGCCTATATTGAGATCAAAGGCTTGAAGCGCAGAGGTTCCTGCAACGGGCGCAAAGCGGGCGGGTAGTCCGGCGATTTGATCCGCAATGACACGACCTTGTTTGTTGGCCGTCGAGGCTAGAGGAATATAGACCGGCTCCCCCGTCAGGAGATGCCGTTGTTCAGCACAGTCACCACCAGCATAAATTGCCGGATCATTTGTCCTCTGATGCTCATCCACTTGAATAGCACCTGTGGTTCCAATTGTAAGGCCTGCCTCGCGGGCTAGTCCAACTTCCGGACGCACCCCAGTAGCAACGATCACCATATCGGTTTCAATCGTGCCCTGTTCTGTAACGACGCGACACACATTTCCATCGGCATTCCCTTCGAAAGATTTCACCTTGCAGGAGAGTTGTAGATCAATACCATGTCCCCTCATTTTTAGCTCTACCAGTTTGGACATGTCAGAGTCAAACAGCTTCGGTAAGACACGAGAATCCGCCTCACATAAGGTAACCTTTAAACGCGGTCCAATGATGGCATCGGCTGTTTCCACGCCAATTAACCCGGATCCTATGACTGTAGCGTGTTTTATCTGCTTAGTTTTTATTAAATCTTTAACTTTCTGGGCATCATTGGGATGATGAAAGGTAAAAATCTGACCCAATTCAATACCCGAAATAGGTGGAACACTCGGCTTAGCTCCAGTCGCCAGAACTAAATAATCATAAGCCAAGGTTTCCTCGAGACCAGTGACCAAGTTGCGCACTAAAACTGTTTTATTGTTCCTGTTAATCTTTATGGCTTCAGTTTGAATTAGAACCTTAACATTTTTTTGTGCCTGGAAGAATTCTGTATCTCTCAACACGCCGTAAGCGGTATTCATCAAACCGTCTAATTTTGGCACAAAGTTCGCTACATAAAGGGGTAGTCCACACCCTCCGTAAGAGATGAGACTTCCCTTTTCTAGAATAGTGATCTCCGCATCTTGCTTCATACGCCTTAATCGTGCTGCCACTTTAGGACCGATTGCAACTCCACCGACGATAATTACTTTCATGGTCAGTTCCCCCTTTAATTAATAGCTTAACTAAGTTTCTTAATAAGAACAAGAATCCCTAATGAATATAAATTATAGACAACTGGAAAAAGATGCACAAACCTGCGCACCTAGCAGTCTTAAAACCGCGTCACCCTTTTTGGGCATATGCTCAATTTAAGTATATCTAATGTCTTGTCATAAATCAAATTTAAATTTTTCTAGCCAGGGTGGGCTATGTCGTTGAATAGACAATCGGTTATTCTTCTTGCATGGTTGTGACTTCTCTCCGTCCTTGGACATATGCCCATTTTAGTCTATCAAAGTTATGTCATATATCGATACGAAATCCCTATTTTGCTTTTTAAGCACGCAAAAAATACATTATAAAATTAGATTACTCTTGAGAAAGGGTTATAATGAGAAATGTGCAGAAAATAATGTCGCAAATAAAGTGTGAAAAGGGAGAGGAACTAGGGACTAATTTATAGGATCATAGAATTTTTAACATGTGATAGCACGAAGGAGGAGTATTTATGCTTGAATTACAAAAATTGTCTCTGGAATTAGATAGCGATAAGGGTATTGAGATTTTAAAGAATATAAATATAACATTTTATGATAAAAAGATCTATGTCGTCACAGGGCCAAATGGCGGAGGTAAATCTTCACTGGCTAAAATCATCATGGGAGTCTATAACCCGACCTCAGGTAAAATTCTGCTCGATGGACAAGACATTACGCAAATGATCATGACTGATCGAGCTCGCTTGGGAATAGGCTATGCTTTTCAGAGTCCCCCTCGTTTTAAAGGGATAACCGTTAGAGATCTTCTCAAAATGGCCGCCTCACACAATCCTGAAAAAGTTAATATTTGTGATCTCCTCTATAATGTTGGCTTATGCGCGCAGGATTATCTGGACAGGGATGTGGATTCCAGTCTTTCGGGGGGAGAAATGAAGAGGATCGAGATTGCTACCGTGCTTGCCAGAAATCTAAAGATCGCCGTGTTCGATGAACCAGAAGCAGGGATCGATTTATGGAGCTTTCAAAAGCTCGCGGAAACCTTTAAAAATATTCACGAGCAATACGATACGACGATTATCCTAATTTCTCACCAGGAGCGGATCATGGAGCTGGCCGATGAAATAATCATCATGTCTAATGGAACAATCACGGCGCAATCCGAACGAGATGTAATGCTTGCTGGAATTTTGAAGAACGATACTTGTTTGTGTAGTACAAATTGTGAGAAAGGGATTGGTAAAAATGCTGAATGCCTTGGATAAGTTGATGCTGGAGAAAGTGTCCGACCTTCACGAAATGCCCCAGGGGGCTTTCAATATCCGAAAAAACGGCCAAGGTGTGCAGCGTAATACCACCGCCAATATTGATATTGTCACCAAAAAGGACAAGTCGGGAATTGATGTGATTGTAAAGCCTTATACCAAAGGGGAAAGCGTTCATATTCCGGTGATTGTAACCGAAGAAAACATAAACGATGTTGTCTATAATACGTTTGAAATCGGGGAATATTCAGACGTTGAAATCATAGCAGGATGTGGAATTCATAATTGCGGAGACCACAAATCCCAGCATGACGGAATACATACCTTTTATGTAAGAAAAGGGGCAAAACTGAAGTATGTCGAGAAGCACTATGGTCAGGGTGAAGGAAAAGGACAGCGTGTCTTAAATCCCAAGACAATTATTGAGGCAGAGGCGGGGTCCGTTGTAGAACTCGAACTAATTCAAATCAAAGGAATTGACCGTACAAAAAGAGAGACGGACATCAAACTTATGGGGGATGCTAAACTTGTGGTCACTGAACGTCTCTTAACCTATCTGGATCAAGAAGCGGAATCCAGTATTAATGTCGATCTATCAGGCGAAGATTCTTCAGCTCAGATTATTTCACGGTCTGTTGCTCGGGACAAGTCCAAGCAAGTCTTCTACTTCGATTTAGCCGGGAAAAACAAATGCCGTGGGCATATCCAATGCGACGCTATTATTATGCAGAAGGCCGTAGTTCTTTCAACCCCGAGGATTTCCGCCTATCACAGTGAAGCCCAACTTGTGCATGAGGCTGCGATTGGAAGAATTGAATCCGAGCAGTTAACCAAATTGATGTCTCTGGGTTTCTCAGAGAAAGAAGCAGAGGATGCAATCCTCGACGGCTTTCTTAAATAAAGTAACGTCTACGTCTCAAAGCCACATTAAGAAGATAAAGAATAAAGAAGACCAGGAATCTATGCTTATGAGCATAGATTCCTGGTCTTTCTTTTATAAACTTAGGCTGGTTTTTTATCGCTGGCAATCTTAATTTGTTCTGCCAAACGTTTAGCAATCTCATCGAATGCTGGGGATTGATAATCCTCAATTTTACCAACATCTGATAAGGCAGCCAAAACAGGATCAATAGCTAGTTCTCCCAAGAAAGGAATAGAATTACGCTTAGCGTCTTCCTCGCCTTTTGGTTTGCCAAAAATCTCTATCTTCTTCTTGCAATCCGGACATTGGACATACGCCATATTCTCAATCAACCCATAAATTGGGGGTTCATAGTTGCGCACCATTTTTATTGCTTTACGCACCACCATATTAGCTAAGGCCTGTGGACTCGTCACCATAACACTTCCACTGATTGGTAATGCTTGGAATACGGTGATAGGCACATCCCCCGTCCCAGGAGGCATGTCGATCAACAGATAATCCAATTCGCCCCAAATTACATCCGTCCAAAACTGAGTCACAATTTGGGAAATTAGTGGGCCACGCAAGATAACTGGGTCATCTTCAGTTTCTGTCATAAGATTTAATGACATTAATTTAATACCATCACGGCTTATTGAAGGAAGTATACCCACCTTATTGACCCCGGCTCTTGCTGTTACACCGAAGATTTTCGGAATACTTGGGCCAGTTATGTCAGCGTCCAACACCCCTACTTTATACCCTTGACGCATCAGGCTCACCGCTAACATACTTGTGACGGAAGATTTTCCGACGCCACCTTTGCCGCTCATGACTGCGATTACTTTACCAACATGGCTCGCTTTTTGGGCATCTGAAACTTTAGGTTCACTCGAACAACTATCAGTGGTACATGTCCCTGCTGCCGAACAGCTATTACACGACTCGCTCAAGGTAGTGCCTCCTTTTCAATCAACAAATTTTACCAATTTCTGACGTAACAACCCAATCATTTTACTATTCTAATTCTTACTTTGTCAAGTTAGTCTACCTGAATGGACAGATCTAAACGCTACTTAGTGCTGATGTCCATGGTCACCCTCATGATGTTGACAGACAGACCCGGTATTTACGAAATTCCCTGAGGCATAAAGCTTTGCCACATCAGCAACATTTCCAGAGGCCCCTGTTACGACTTTCAATCCCACCGCATTAAGACCATTAATCATGCCGCCACCGATGCCGCCGCAGACGAGGACTTCGACTCCCTTGCTTTTGAACATACTCGCCAGACCTTCATGCTGATGCTGAAGTCCCGTTGCACTTAGAATTTCTACTTTGCGCGCTTCTTTTCCTTCGATTTCGAATACTGTAAAGGCTTCAGACTTTCCAAAATGGGCATTTACAACCTCACCATCACTAGGAATTGCTATCTTTTCAGACATAGTATACCCTCCAATTCATTAATTTATTTTTACCCAACCTTTACGTTAAGACTCTTCTCTACAGCAACCACTATGACCTTTCTCGTCCTGTTGACCACCACTACAGGTATGTACCTTCCGTGTGTCTATTCTCATTTTCTTCATGTCCCCGCACTTTGGACAGGGAATTTCAAACCCGTGTTTACCGCCCGCAGCGCACGGTTCTGCTTCCCATACGTTTCCACAATCAACACACTTGAACACCCTGTTTTTTATCAGATAGTTACCACCTCGTATTATTATAGGCCGCCCTTCGACTAAAGCCGTAGCAATTTTGGACCTAGCTGCTCCAAGGATTCTCTGAAACGTCGCTCTGGAAACTCCCATGGCCTCTGCACACTCAGCTTGGTCCAAACCCACCATGTCCTTCAGACGGACGGCCTCTAATTCCTCAAGCTGAATGAATACTTCAGGCCAACGTGACTGTCCCTGTGGGATAAACGTTTGGCTCACTATCGTCTCATCGATTAGACCACAACAACGCCGCCTTGACATTGTATCAGCTCCTTTTGAGCATATGCTCAATTTAAGTATATCCAACCTTGTCCTTAAAATCAAGTTAGTGTATCAATTTTCCTTGTACTCGGAAAAATGCTCCATTCATGACGTTCTTCCCATTGATCCACAGTCCTTTCCATAATGACTCATAATTCATGCGCTTCAAGTAGTTTTATACGTTGCCCGAAAGCAGACGTAGTTTTATCTCAATACTAGTCCCTTTTCCAAGCTCGCTCTGCACTGAAACCTTGCCATTATGTAGCTCTATCAGGTGTTTTGCGATCGCAAGACCGAGGCCTGTGCCACTGCCCTTGCGAGAGTTATCGACTTTGTAAAAACGGTCCCATATATGGCTTAGTTCATCGGCTGCAATACCATACCCTTGATCCCGGATTATGATTGAAAGTGTCTTCCTTTCAAGTAGGCTTGTTTCAACGGACACCTTAGTATTTTCAGGTGAATATTTAATGGCATTGTCCAAGAATATTACAAACAATTGCCTCAAACGATCATAATCGCCCATGACAGGAGTATTTTCTTGCTTTGCTAGATACTCTATTTTAATACCTTTTTTCTCTGCAATGGTCTGCTGACTCTTTACAACGTCCGCAAGAAGGCTGGGAATATGGATCTTTTCTTTATTGATAGTGATTTTACCGGATTGAAGACGAGAAAGTTCCAAAAGGTCCCCTACCAAACGCTCTAAAACACGCGTTTCTGAAAGCATCCTTTGCTGATAACGTTTAATATCCTCGCTTTTTCCAACGGTACCATCCACTAAAGCTTCGAGGGAGCCCCGAATCACGGTCAGAGGCGTGCGGAATTCATGAGATACATTGGCGACAAAATCTCGGCGTAGTTGTTCAAGCCGCGCACTTTCGCTAATATCATGAACCAACACGACGCTTCCTGTTACCATCCCCAGGTTGTCTACAATGGGGGAAAAGGTAAACATAAGCGTTTTACCCAACCAATCTTTCACAAGTCGCGAGGGCTGCTTCTCCTCCATAACTTTAGTTAGTTGGGCGTCAACGCCTAAATTAACAAGGTCCCTCTTCACGTCTTCATGTAAATATGGTTGAGGTCTATTCATGATTTCTGAGAGCGCAGTATTGACACTCACTGGCTGAAGACGCTTATCAAAGGCTACAATCCCCTCGGAAATACTTGATATTATATCGTTAAGTTTCCCTTTCTCCTGAAAAAGCTGGTTGATCGTAGAGCCGAGCTCTGAAGCGAGCGTGTCAAGGGAATTGCCGAGCTGTCCCAATTCATCCTTGCGTTTGACACCGGTTCTTGCTGAATAATTACCTCGCGTTATTTCAAGCGCCGTGCGATTCATAGCCTTTAAGGGACGTGTAAAGAGTAGAGAGTAGAAGATGCCCAAAGCAACGGCCAGAATCAGTGCGGCTAGAAGACTAATTTCCAAAATACTTATTGCTCTGCTGAGCGTTTCTGTAACCCCAGTTACTGGAGAATGCAGCAACACAGCACCAATGTTTTGATGGTTGGAATCAACAATAGGGACACCCACGGTTAGCGTGGCTTCGTTGTAAACGCTGCTAAAACTTTCGCTGACAGATTCCTTACCCGTAAGAACTTCCTGAATGACGTTTTCAGCCTCCTTAGGTAGAGGCTCAGAATTGTTAGAGTTACCTAAACCCTTACCCATACCTTGTCCCATTTCGGAGATCAAGGAGAGGGTTCCTTTGCTATCAGTAATCCATACCTTTGACTCGGTGAGGGTATCAAGAGAACGCATATATCCCCCGAATCCTCTCATTGGGCTATTAGGACCTGGGCTACTCGTTCCATTAATTTGCAGGTACTCAGCGACCACCAGCGAGATGCTTCGTGCACTAGCCAGCATTGTATTTTCTCGACTGTCAAAGGCATATTGGCGAAACATCTGAATAAAAAACAAACCTATAGCAAGCATGGATATAAGCACGATGACCACAAATCCTGCCGTTAATTTGACAGCAATTCTGTTCTTAAACATGCTTCACCTCGAATTTATAGCCTACGCCCCAGATAGTCTTAATATCCCAGCTAAAGGTTTCTGAAACATTTATTTTAGCCCTAAGCCTCTTAATATGGGTATCGACTGTGCGAGCATCGCCAAAATACTCATAGCCCCATAGGCTATTAAGAAGGTTGTCCCGAGAGAAAACTTTTCCTGGGTTCGAGGCTAAAATCCATAATATCTCGATCTCTTTCTTAGTGAGACTGATCATCTCATCATCAATCATCACTTCGTAGTCTGAAATGTTAATCTTTAGGCCTGGATGGACAATCGTACCTTCTTTATGTTCCTCAGAAATATCGGGGCGTCTTAAGACAGCACGGATTCTTGCCATCACTTCTCCAGGACTGAAGGGTTTCACGATATAGTCATCTGCGCCAATATCAAGCCCCATGATGCGATCGCCATCTTCTCCTTTGGCCGTAATCATGATAATTGGCACATTGGAAGTTTGGCGAATTTCCCGGCAAACTGTAAAACCATCCTTTTCAGGCATCATGACATCTAGCAACACCAGCAGGGGTTTATATTCGATAAACTTATGTAAGGCTTCTACACCATCATGGGCAATAATCGGGAGAAATCCTTCTTTGATCACATAGGTTTTTAAAATATCCAGAATGCCTTCATTATCATCGGCAATAAGTAGATACTTGTTCAAAATAACCCCTCCAATTCATCTCTCTCTATATTATCATTAATCCAAATAATGTTTGTGACATATTTATGGCATATAAAAGACATAATTGCTTCGAACTTTTGACAAACTTTTGCCATAATTTATCGACATAATGAAACAGAAGGTTAAAACAACCTAAATTAAGAAGGAGCGTGTATTTCATGAAAAACTTCAAGAAACTCATTGCAGTTGCCACAATCATCGGAAGTTTATCGGTTGTTGGAGTAGCAGGTGCAGCCTATGCTACAGGTGCAACGACACCAGCAGGAATTGTCTCCGCTTTAACAGGCAAGTCAGTCGAAGCTGTTACGGCTGAACGAGCTGCCGGAACAACCTACGGAGCGATTGCCCAAGAAGCTGGAAAGTTAGATGAGTTCAAAACGGAGACGCTTGTACAACGAAAAGCCATGTTAGATCAAAGAGTTAAGGATGGTAATATAACTCAAGAACAGGCGGATACATTTTATAAGTCAATGGCGGCCAATCAAGCGACCTGTGACGGAACCGGTAGTGCTGGAATGGGACAAAAGAGTGGCATGGGTTTTGGACCGGGTGCGGGCCAACATAACGGTGGCGGTATGGGTAGAGGAATGAATACTGGGACTACTTCAGCCCAATAACAATATCTTTCAATTGAAGCCTCAGCCGGGAAACTATGAGGTTACCCGGCTGAAGCTTTCCGCAGAAAGTTTATAGGGAGTGAATATGTATGAGGTATGGTCACTATATTGGAACAGATATTATTTATTCACCGTTTTTCACTATAGGAGTCCTTCTTATAGCTATAACTGTTTTTTTTATAGTCTTTCTGGCACCCACAAAAACTAAACCTGAACAAGATCGAATATTAGAGATTCTAAATATTCGATACGCAAACAGTGAAATAGCTGATGATAGATACTACGAAGTTAAGGCTATTTTGGAAGAAGATGACTCAAATAGTCCAGCGGTCATGATCCTAAAGGAGAGATATGCCACTGGAAGTATAGACTCAGTTGAGTTTATAAAAATACGCACCGAAATAAACTAGAATTTCTCATAATTCAAGGTCAATGATAAGGGCTATAAGTTTGTAAATGCAATTATAGAAATTATTTTCCCATCCAGTCAAGTGCAGTGCACATTTAATTTTCCTGCTTGTTATTTATTTAGCAAATAAAACAAATAAAGGATTGAGTTATAATGAAAAACTATCAGTTAATAAAGACTTTGAGATGGGGTCTTTTAGCCCTATTTGTTGTCCTCGTAAGCATTGCCGCCTATCTCCATCAAGTATTAGGCGCTGCAAAGGCCCCCTCGATTCACGCACTATGTCCTTTTGGAGGACTTGAGAGCCTTTACCAAGTCTTCACTACAGGAACCTTTATCAGCAAAATATTTGCAGGAACCATGACATTATTTATTATCACGCTCCTTGTTGCCCTTCTATTTAGACGAAGTTTCTGCGGCTTGATCTGTCCCTTTGGTGCAATTCAAGAGCTCTTCGCCAAACTTGGTCAAAAGATCTTCAAGCGAAAATGGATTATGCCTGCGCCAATGGATAAGCCTCTAAGGTCTTTGAAATACGTTGTGCTTATTGTTACGGTCGTCTATGCCTGGAGGACTGCCGGCTTATGGATGGCCCCCTACGATCCTTGGTCAGCTTTTGCGCATCTTCCAGAAGGCTTGGAAAGTGTGTGGAAAGAATCGGCAGTCGGTTTAATAATCCTGCTGGTAACCGTTCTTGGTTCATTAATTTATGATCGTTTTTTCTGCAAATATCTCTGTCCCATGGGGGCTCTTTACGGAATCGTCGGTAAACTTAGCCCCTTTAAAGTGGTCAGAGACGAAAATGAATGTATCGATTGCGGAATATGCAATAAGAGCTGTCCGATGAATATTGATGTCCAGCATAGTTTAAAGGTTACAACGGCCGAATGCATGAATTGTCAGACCTGTGTCACAAGCTGCCCCAAACCCGGGGCTCTTGATCACCAGTTTGGTCATAAGATGATAAAACCATTAACCATAATTATTCTAGTCATGGTCGTATTCTTCGGCTCAATTTTCGCTTCTCAAGCGGCTGGGCTCTATGAACTCACTCCAACCCCTCTAAAAACAGGCGAGTCCATTAATTATAACGAAGTCAAAGGGTACATGAGTATCAAGGAAGCATCGGAGTCAACCAAAACAGACCTGAAAGAATTCTATCTAAAATTCAAGATTCCTGAAAATGTTCCAGAGACAACAAAGATGAAAGAAATATCAAAAGTCTCTGAAGGCTATGATTTCGATCAAGTTAAAGCATCCTTAGGAACTCAATAAACAATTAAACAAACTTTGCCCTTAAGCAGGCCGAAGCGCCTGTCCTCGTAAGATCAACGGGATAGGCTTAAATATTAGCCTATCCCGTTTTGACTCTGAAATTAGATTTGCGTGTCGATATTAAATTCATGAACACACTTCGGGCATTTAATTTCAATGTGGCCCTTGTTAACTGGAACGCGAATTTTGGTTGAGCATTTTTTACATTCAATGACTCTATGATCAATAAGTTTAAGAATTTTTGTTGGGTTGAACCCTGTGACAAAGTCCTTTCCAATACGGAAAGTCGGGACTCCTCTGATATTTCTCCGTTCTAACTCCGCTCTTGCTTCAGCATCTACGTTAATGTCCTTTTGCTCAAACTGAATTTTATTTTGGAAAAGAAAATTTTTCGCTTTCTTACACGAAGAGCAGTTTTGAGCAGTAAACATGATGACCTCTTTCATGACACAATCCTCACGATCTCACAGTCTATCCTCTTCCTCCATTGCACTAATTAAGACGTCTTTGAAACGTTCCAATCCTACTGTGCGTACTTCCAAGGGTATGGAGGCCCAATCAGAAAAGTCCAAGATTTCCTCCACATGCTCCATGGCATAATCATCAAAAAACCCTATTGGATCAAGCATAATTCCTCCGCCAGTATACTGCGGAAAATTCTCGTTCGCATTGGCTTTATCCCAGCCTTTGAAAACCATATCGCGGTACTTCAGCCAACCTGGCGTACAAAACCAAACATTCTCCCCTTCCGCCAAAACCTCCCTTTCGTCCTTGCTAGCCAACATGTCCAAGCAGTTTTCCACCTTGGTTCGAGCTATATAGTACCCCGGCTCCTGCATTTCTTCAATCACGGTATCCACGGTTCGGTATGGATCGCGCATGTTAATGTAACAATACTTTCCTCCATAAACCACAATAATCTTTTTAGCGCTTTTTTTAGCTATTTCTATTTGCTTTTGTAATTGAAGCTCTAATTCATCGGGAACCTGGTGAAGACCCGGAGCGGTATAAATCGCTTGCACATCAAGGAAACCGGTTTCATGTAAATAGTTTAATTCGGGTATCATCGTTCCGCAGGCCACAATGGCATAGTCACTGAATGAAAGGCTCTTTGCCAACTGAATCCCCTCCTTCTCATGGTCTCATTGCTTAAGACTGATTTTCTTACGATTTAATACAATCATAATACCCCTCAGGGGTATAGTCAATGCATTTTTCACCAGAGGTTGTTCCCAACAACACTATTTATCAAATAATTGCGGTACACTCCAGTGAGTTAAGAGTAATTCAAAAGGGCCTCCTTTTTCAAGAAAGCCCTTAAATCTTTACATTTCAAGGTTGAACAGAATTACTGATTGAGTTTCATAAGTGTATCGATCGCTTTATTAAGGGCTTCCTGACGATCGTCCCCTTGATCGATTGCATCAATCAAGCAAGAGCTTGCATAACGTTGGGCAACTATGACCGATGTTTTATGCACCGCAGCACGAATAGCGACAAGCTGTAATAATATTTCCTCGCAGCTCTTTTCTTCTTCTATCATCCGTTCGACGCCTGAAATATGACCGCGTACTGTCTTAAGTCGTGTTAGAATCTGTTTTACTTCTTCCGCGTTGACCTCTTTCACAAGGGCTATCTCCCATCTCATTCTGAATAGAACTATTTACTATAAAGTTTATTGTATTTTTGATAACTTTTCAAGACTCTACCCACATAATCGCGTGTTTCTTTAAACGGAATATCCTGTAAGCGTATATTATTTGGATCAATCTGTCCATTCTTAATCCATTCTTGTACATGTCCTCTTCCACCATTATAGGCCGCGGTCACTAACGTCGTATTATTAGAGAACACTTTTTGCAAACTGGCCAGATACCATGTTCCATATTGAATATTCTTCTCTGGATTAAGTAAATCCTGTTCAGTATATGTTTTATCTCCAAGACTTTCTGAAATCGCTTGTGCCGTACTTGGCATCAGCTGCATTAAGCCTTTTGCGCCTTTATGCGATTCCGATTGTGGGAGGAACTTACTTTCTTCACGGATTACGGAAACAACAAACAAAGGGTCCACACCATACTGTGTTGCATATTTTTCTATGATCGCTTGATTGGGGTAGGGATATATAAGCTTCTCAAAGAATGGCATATTCATTATAGTATAAGTGGCTAGGATTGCTATGAAACAAAAAATGAAAAGCTTCTTGCCTATCGTCCAACGTTTTCTCCTCGTTTTTACCATAACATCTCCCTCTTCTCATTTAGGATCTATTAATTATATACGACACAGTGATTCAGTGATTGATTTATATACTTATATTAGCATGGCATCAATGATTATCAACTATAATATTTTTCCAGTTTATTTCAAGTTGACGCTCGGTTTCCAACTCACTACCGGAGTTGTCAATGACGACATCAGCTTGTTGACGCTTTTCATCTAACGACCCTTGGGCCGCAATACGGGCTTCCACCTCCGCCAGATTCAGCTTGTCCCGTGCAAGAACGCGCAAAATCTGAAGATCTTTTGGCACCCAAACAACCCATACTTGATCGACAAATCTCTCAAACCCTGTCTCAAGCAACAAGGGCACATCCCATACGCAAAATTTTTCGCCGGTATCCCGAAGCGCGGCTTGCTCAACCTTCATACATTCCACCACGCGAGGATGCACGATGCGCTCAAGGCGCTTTCGTGCATCTTCATCACTGAAAACCCGCTGACCCAGTTTCGAACGATTAATTTCTCCGTCTTCTCCAAGGATTTCAAGCCCGAATTCATGGACCAATTCTGAACGGGTCAACGAGTCCGATTGCAACAAACGGTGAACCGTTTTGTCAGCATCTAGTACAGGAACCCCGTGCTTCTTAAACCACTGCGCAACCGTGGATTTGCCGCTTCCGATACCACCTGTAAGCCCAATCGTAAACATATACCTCACCTCAGATCAATTTACCCAGTCCAACTAAAATTAAAACAACGCCTGGTAAATATTCCGCTTTAGCAATCCAGTTTTCTGGAATTTTGCCAGCCATCTGTTGACCCAAGCGTAACATCATTATTTGGGTTAAGGCAACTAAGCCAATGACGGAGAGTGTCATTCCCGCCATTGCTGCGCCGATCCCGCTGGCAAAAGCATCCATTGCCAGAGCACTTCCTAAAAGTAAGCTTTCTCGAAGACTAATTCCACCAGAGCCATCGACATCAGCGATAGCCGGTGTTTTTAATACCTGTATCACGAATCCAAAAAGACTCAATTGAAATCTAAAAATTGGTTCCAATACGGGCTTTTGCAGGGCTACAGCCATTGCTGGAACGGCTTCCGGGAAATTATCTCGCTGACCGTTCCAGATTGCTCTAGCCAGCTGGAAAACCCCCAGAGTAAGCAATATAGTAGCTCCCAATAAACGGGCCGGAATAAAACTAAGCCATGACGTGACCCAACTGCCAAACAGCATAGATATCCCCATGGCAAAAACTGTACACAAGGCAATCGCAATAAGAGAACTCATTGGTATACGAATGCGGCGTAAGCCGTAGGCCAACCCGACACCAAATCCATCCAAACTTAAAGCTACTGCCATAAGCATAGCTACTCCCATATATGTATCCCTCCATCTTGCGACTTCAGGATAATATATGGGTTTGAACGTTATTTGGTGAAATGAATTACTCGCTCCCTGCGATCCATTCTTCTAAGACCTTATCTCGACGCTTCTTTAGAAGCTCGCTCTTTTCATTAAGTTTCATGGCTAATTCATAATTTTTCCCCGCTAAAGCAAGTTCTGATTCGACGGCTTTTACTTCTAACTCTAGCTCTTCAATGGCCAGTTCCAGTTGCTTCATCCGCTTTTTTTCTCGCGCCAGATTGCGGGTTTCTTGCTGGTCTTGATAACTCGGCTTTGCGCTTCGTTCAAGCGGTGCGACGTTTGCATCCTCTTGTTGTTTATATTCCTTAAAACCCGTGTAATCTCCTTCATAAAGGGAAAGTCCCTCAGTCGTAAGTTCCGCGATCTTAGAGACGATTTTATCAAGGAAGTAGCGATCATGGGAAACAACAAGCACGGTTCCATCATAGTCAAGAAGGGCTTCTTCTAACACTCCACGGGTTTCCGCATCGAGATGATTCGTCGGTTCATCCAATAATAGTAAATTTCCTCTCTCGAGGAAAAGTTTACATAATGCTAAACGACTCTTTTCTCCACCGCTCAAAACAGAAACGAGTTTAAAAACATCCTCGTTCCTGAAACCATAACGCGCGAGAAGATTTCTGATGTCCGGGTCCTTCAACTTTGAGACACCCAGAATTTCGTCCATCACGGTTCCTGAACAGCCCAAGTTTTCATGCTCTTGGGAATAGTAGGCAATATTCACATTCGCGCCTAACCGAATCGTTCCCACAAAAGGAGCCTGCTGGAGAATCGCCTTTAGAATTGAGGTTTTTCCGACGCCATTTTTGCCAAGTAAAGCAACTCTATCTCCCCGTCGCAAATCCAAGTGGGCTTTCTGAAATAAGGTCCGTGCTCCGTAGGAGATTGACAGATCATCGACTAAAAGGACACGATCTCCGCTTCGAGCACCGCTATCAAAGGTTACCGCAAGCCCATGATCTACTTTTGAGGCTTGAATGGGCTTTAGTTTCTGTAGCTGATTTTCCCGGCCACGAGCCTGTTTGGAATTGACCCCCGCCTTATTTCTGCGAACATACTCCTCAAGTTTAGCAATTTTATGGGCTAGACGTTCTGCTTCACGTCCTATTGTCTTATTTTCCAAGATCCTTAACAGTTCGTATTCAGAATAATTCCCAGTATAACCTTTTAAACCACCATTTTCCAAGCAAAAGACCCTAGACACTGTGCGATCCAAAAAGTAACGATCATGAGAAACTATGAGTAAGGCTCCTGGATAATCTCGCAAATACATTTCGAGCCACTCTAGAGCCTCAATATCCAAATGATTCGTGGGCTCATCCAAAATCAGGAGTTCAGGCGATCTGAGCAATAGTTTGCACAAGGCCAGCCGCGTTTTTTGCCCCCCGCTCAACGTACTAACTAGGGAATTCATCTCTGCCTCAAGTCCCAGTCCTGCCAAAATCCTTCGAACCAAGGCCTCTAAGGCGTAGCCACCTTGGCTTTCGAACGATTCCGTTAAAGCAGCATATTGCTCCATGACTTTCTCA
>DHWG01000190.1:25624-26082 GCA_002413075.1 Desulfosporosinus sp. UBA5188
GCCATCTTCTCTTCTAACTCACGCAATTGTTCCTGCATGTGCAACAAATCAGCTCGTTCTTGAAGTACGCACTGAAAGACGTTCCCCTCATCCTCGACAATCGGGGTTTGGGGGAGGTACCCGTGAGAGCCAAGAATTTGCGTTTCTCCGCTTTCTAAGCGAACGTCACCTAAACAGGCCCGTATCAGTGTGGTTTTACCTGCACCATTCGGTCCCACAAGTGCCGCTTTTTCCCCCTGTTCCAAAGCAAAACTAACCCGTCGGAAAAGCGTTTCTCCTGATATATCGACGCCGCAATCCCTGCAAAATAAAACACTCATCTCTCTAGTTAGCCCCTTTATCTGAACGAACGTACTGTACGTCCGCTACCATTGCATATTCAAATTTACTATATCATACCAACTACTATCTAACAAACGATCGTGTAATTTCAGATTTTTTATAGAATAATTTAACTT
>DHWG01000178.1:0-8558 GCA_002413075.1 Desulfosporosinus sp. UBA5188
ACACGGACGTCGCATTGGCCGGGTACCCTGCCCGCTTTCATCAAGGATTTAAAGCCCTAGTTTGGCAAGACGACGCATGGTTGAACAAGTGTGCTCGTGATCCTCGCCCCCGTGAACCGACCAATAAACTGAGTCCCTAATCCTCCGTCAACCACACAATTTCTCCCTCTTGGAAGACTGGAATAATCGGCAAGATATTTGGCGTAGAGCAATAAACGACATCCCGTTCAAAGCCTGAAGCTATGAGCTTTTTCCCGTGCACCGAGTCGCGGATCTTATCCATCAGATAATGCTCTGAACCGTGATACAACATGCGTGAAGCTTCGCCCAAATCATTGAGCGTTACATTCGTCCCCAACCCATCAATGAGCATCCCCGCGCATAGCGTATCCGAAAGGTCAAACCGTTCTTCTGTACCCGCGCAAAAGACCACAACGCCTTGCAGCTTATCGCTTTGCTCGAACTGTCGTAAAACAGCTAAAATAACGCTTTGCATGTTTAAAAAACAAGCCATCCAGATTTTAGGCGCAGCGCTGGCATCTCTGATAGCCCGCGTCCCGTTCCTAGTTGTAATAATGACCTTTTTACCCCCCACCTTTTCTGGGACATAATCAAACGGTGAGTTGCCTAAATCAAACCCATCAATTGGTAGGACGTAACGCTCTCCACCTAATAAAGATCCTGGAAGTGTTAAACGTCTTTCAATGGCGTCTTCCGGAGAAAGCACCGGTATAATGGACTGACACCCATTAGCCAAAGCGGTTACCATGGTACTTGTCGCTCTTAAAACATCAATGACGATCACTAATTTATCTTCTAAATAGGGTAAAAGTGGCGAACCTGCATTCGGCAATACATCAACTTGCATACTAGTGCCCCCATCTCTAGTGTTTCAAAGCAAATACCCTATTTCATAACCTGCCAAAGAGAGTTGCCTTATACCTTCTAAAGATTCAACTTTTTCACCAGAACTCCTGCAACGTTGCGTAAAAGTTTATCCTTCTGCCTTGATCCGATGTTAAACGGCCACTTTACCGTTTTTTTGTCCACTCCTCGGAACGATATTTAAGAAGCCCGTCTTCCCTCAAAGCCATCTCCTGTTCTGTCAGCTGGCTACGGACTAATTCAATGTCCATGATGTCGCAAAAACTGGAACATAGTTCCTGTTCCAACACTTCCCTCTCAATGGGGTGCGTCCAGACCTCGTCAAGTGCACAGGCTTTCGTCATAAATCTTGTCAGTAATCTCTGACGAATTTCCTCATTGGGAAACTTTAGAAGTCGAAAGAGAAGGTCTGGCTCAAAATGGAGAAGGATAGACCCGTGTTGGAGCAACATTCCTTCTTGCCGTACCTGAGCACTCCCCACAAGCTTACGACCATCGACGACGAGTTCATACCAAGACGGAGCATCAAAACAAGCCGAAGAGCTCGCTTTATTCAGTCCACCGCAAGCAACCATTTCTGCGGGAACCCCCACAGCCTTTAACCCTTTTAAGAGCGCTTGACTAATTCTCAAATAGGATTGTGTCACCGTTCCGGAAACATGCGGATCATGCTCTGGGGCAATGACGCTGTAAGTCAGTTCGTGTTGGTGCAAAACAGCCCTTCCACCTGTTGGACGGCGAATTATGTCGATACCTGCAGCCAAACAAGCTTCTTCATCGATTTTTTGATAGCTCTGGGCATACCCCAAGGAAAGAGTCGCTGGACTCCATCCATAAAATCGCAGCACGGGTTGGGGATTAAGCGTCTGGGCCATAGTGAGTAAGATTGCCTCATCAATCGCCATATTCTCTGCACCTGAATAAACAGCATAAGGCAAATATCGCCAGGTCGTCTCACTCATAGCATTTTCCTCTGGTCCTTTGCTTCCCGCACATACGCCCAAGCGGCTTTAACTTCTTCAGCCGTTAAGTCCTTGGGATAATTGTAAAGCTCTTCTCCAGGTGTTTCATTATAGTACGGGCGGTTACATCCTGAACAACCGGATGTTTGGAAAGGCGCCCCTCCCCTTTTCGCCTGGAGTTTGTCCACAGAAATCCCAAAGTCTGTTAACTGGCCGTCATGAAATTTGAAGTTATCGGCCCGTCCCAAACCTTCCCGTATCACATCATGAGCAACTTGAATCCGCCGATAATGAGCCATCTTGGGTTGTTGTATCCCTTCCATGCGCGTTCCTTTAATCGGTGTGAAGGCAAAAAGAGCCACCGTTATTCCCTTGTCAGCCATAGCTTGAAGGCACTTAGCCATTTCTTCTTCACTTTCTCCCAGCCCAACAATCAAGTGCGTAGTCATATGTCCCGGAAATTGTTCCGCCGCTTGGCTCAATAACGCCAAACGTTCCGTCCATGATCCATCTTTCCTCTGACCGTAGATTTCTGAAGTTGCTGCGTCCAAAGCAATGCTGACATGTTCAATGCCAAGATCAAGAAGATCTTTGACTTCCTGAAGCGTTCGTGGTCCTGCTGAAACGCAAATAGGGAGATTGGTTTTATTTTGCACGGCTTTAACCCATGTCTTCGTATCCTCTAATGCGACCTTGTCTTGAACGACTTGAAAACAAATTCGTTGCAAGACCGCTTGGGAATCGGGATGGACTAAGCCCTCAAGAAACGACGCTTCATGAAATTGAGGCCAACTGATGCGAGAAAGTAGGTCTGCCCGTGCATTACTCTCACGAGCTTGCGCGCAAAAAGCGCAGTTGAACTGGCAGTGTTCCCCCACCATAAGATAAGCCGTTGTGGGTAAAGCGTCCACTTTAAGCTTTTTTAGCCCTAATACCTTTGCCGTACCAATTGAACAGCGTATCATCATAACGCACAACACTCCTCTCCTCTAATCACCCGTAACCCTAACTCACCGGCTAAACGACGCGCCCCTGGAGTCGGCATGACGAGCCGGTTTAAGCCCAAGGCAACTGCCGCCTCATCTAACGTCTGGCGATATCTTCCCTTTGGTCTCATACATCCCAGGGCTAGAGATCGGTCTGGAAAGCGCCTTCTTGCTCCCGCCAAAAAACGAATTACTTCTTCGACCGGGAGCGGTTGTTTAAGCGCATAACGTGTCCCTGGTGTTGGAATAAAAACGTTAAAGATTAAGCCATCGAATCCTAATTCTTCCAGCGCATCTAAAGCCTTTTCTTCTCCACCCCATTGTCCCCCTCGCAGACCTAGGGTTAAATGCGGCATAACCGGTACCACTTCTCTAAGTTCTTGGTAAACACGACGGTAATCTTCTAGCCCTTTCTTTAACCCGTAGACCTCCTCAATTGTTGCGGAGTCCGCCACGAAGTCAAAAGAAACGACATTTGCTAAATCTTTCAATAGAAGCATTTCATCATGATCTAGTAAGCCGACATGAAAATTCAAGCGCACCCTCTGTTTAAGCTGATGTAGGAAATCCAGTTGCTGGGTAAAGGGGACCTTCCCCTCCGTAGTGCATCCGCCACTAATGAGCGCACTACGGAACGAATAGTTTGAATTGAGAGCTCCTTGAGCCTTAATTTCCGGAATGCTGCGCATTCCTTTCAGGTAATGCCCTCCACAGTGTGCACAGTTCAGGGCACAGGCTTGACCCGTCAACGTAATACTCTCCGTTAATGTCGGAAAGTCGAAAAATATTTCATCCGCAAAATGCGCTTTACGTACTTCCCACGCCGGTCGAATGAACGCGTCTAATTCTGCCATACTTAACCTCACCTACTTTATAGAAAACTTGGCTAGCGCTAAGCCTTCAGGCGCCAGCGGTAGCCTTAGTTGCACTTATGCTTCCAGAAAGTATATAACAATAAGTTATACTTTGTGACTAGTAAGAAAAAGCCGCCCTTATAGAGCGGCATTTAATTATTAACACGGTCTGACAGAGCTCCTTATCCCCAATTCTACGAATCTTTCCGCCAACGCAAGTTGGGCTTCCGCGCGGCAGCCACTTCATCAAAACGTGTAACGACCGTGGTCAGCGGTGCATTCTTGACGAGCTCTGTTTCGCTTCGAGCTTCTTCGGCGATTTGTATTAAGACCTTAGCAAATCCATCGAGAGTCTCGACACTTTCAGTCTCCGTGGGTTCAATCATCATGGCTTCATCAACAATCATCGGGAAATAAATAGTCGGCGGGTGATAACCATAGTCTAATAAGCGCTTGGCGATATCTAACGTATGCACCCCCGTAGCTTTAAGATTTTTCGGAGTAATGACAAACTCATGTTTACACACTCGATCAAAAGGCAGGAAATAATGTTCTTTGAGGATACTCATTAAGTAGTTGGCATTCAACACAGCGTTCTCCGAGGCTCTTTTTAACCCTTGCCCACCAAGGCTCCGAATATAAGCATAGGCTTTAACCAGGACATTGAAGTTCGCATAAAATGAACGGACTCGGCCAATCGATAAGGGCAAGTTATCCTCAAGTGCATAGGTCCCATCTTCACGCCGAACCACGACAGGCTTGGGAAGAAAAGGTGCCAAAAATTCTTTGACCCCTACTGGTCCAGATCCTGGGCCGCCGCCCCCATGAGGGGTGGAGAACGTCTTGTGTAAATTCAGATGGACCACATCAAAACCCATGTCGCCTGGACGGGTGATTCCCATAATCGCATTGGTATTGGCTCCATCATAGTACAATAACCCTCCTGCGTCATGGATTAGTTGCGTAATCTCTACGATATTTTCTTCAAACAGTCCCACCGTGTTGGGATTCGTCAGCATGAAAGCGGCTACCTCATCATTAACGACCTTTTTCAGGGCCTCCAAATCAACGCCGCCGCGCTCATTAGAAGGTACCACGATGATATCATAGCCCGCCATCGCGGCGGTGGCAGGATTGGTACCATGGGCTGCATCTGGGACAATCACTTTTGTGCGTTTATGATCGCCACGATGGTGATGATAGGCTCTAACAATTAACATTCCCGTGAGTTCACCATGGGCACCAGCAGCCGGTTGGAGAGTGAATCCGTCCATGCCTGTCAATTCACAGAGATCTTCTTGGAGTTCCGCCATGAGTTGCAAAGCCCCTTGAGTCATGGATTCAGGCTGGTAGGGGTGTAAGGCTGTAAAACCAGGCAGACGAGCAAGCCTTTCATTGACCTTGGGGTTATATTTCATAGTACACGAACCTAGTGGATAAAAGCCAGTGTCCAAACCATAATTCATGTTGGAAAGATGTGTAAAGTGACGAACCACATCGACTTCAGAAAGTTCCGGAAGTTGCGGTTCCTCCTCCGCAAGCAATTCGATGGGAATAAGCATTTCAACGGGAACTTCTGGCACATCACAAGCCGGTAAACTAAAGGCCGTTCGCCCACTGGCACTGAGATCAAAAATAAGTGGTTCTGATGCGATCATTGGATTTCCCCCAATCTGGCCACGAGCCGGTCAATATCTTCTTTACACTTCGTCTCGGTCACACAGAAGAGCAGGTGATGATCGAGCTCTGGGTAGAAACGAGCAAGATCCAGTCCACCAATCATCTTATTTTCCAGGAGCCAAGCATTCACGATCGTCGGTTCAACGTTTGTTTCGACCACAAATTCATGGAAGAACGGTCCTGAGAAAGCCAAACTCATCCCTGGAATTTTCTCTATCTCCCGTGCCGCATAGTGGGCGTTCTGCAAATTAAGATACGCTAATTCGACGATCCCTGTTTTACCAAGAGCACTCAAATGCATCGTAAAAGCCAGCGCACAGAGGGCTTCGTTGGAGCAAATGTTCGAGGTGGCTTTTTCCCGCCGGATATGTTGTTCACGGGCCTGAAGAGTCAAAACATAGCCCTTTTTTCCGTTTTTATCCTTGGCGACACCCACAATCCGCCCTGGCATGCGTCGGATAAGTTTATCCCGGGTGGCCAAAAACCCCAGATAAGGGCCTCCAAAATTCAAAGGATTACCGAAGGCCTGGCCTTCCCCAACCACAATATCGGCTCCACACTCTCCTGGAGACTTTAGCAACCCCAAAGAGACGGGATTTACTGCCATGACCAGAAGGGCGCCTTTAGCATGGGCCAGCTTAGCTATTTCCTCCGCTTTTTCAACACGACCAAAGAAATTAGGATTTTGGATGACGACACCTGCAACGTCCTCTTGAAGCGCCGCTTCAAGTGCGGACAGGTCCGCTACCCCTTCGTGAAAGGGAATTTCGACAAGCTCTACCCCCCGCGGCGGCAAATAAGTCTTCATAACCTCGCGATATTCCGGATGCACCGTTTGGAGAACGAGTACTTTTTCCCGCCGTGTCGCATCACAAGTCATCAGAGCGGCTTCTGCTAAAGCCGAAGCGCCATCATACATTGAGGCATTGGCTGCATCCATACCCGTTAACTCACACACTAAGGTCTGATATTCGTAAATCGCTTGAAGTGTCCCCTGACTAATCTCTGGTTGGTACGGCGTATAAGCGGTATAAAATTCCGAGCGCAACAACAATTGGTCCACAAAACTCGGAATAAAATGCTCATAGGCACCCGCGCCTAGGTAAGAGCTGTACTCTTCCACTGTTTTATTTTTGTTCGCCAACGTTGTGACGTGTTTAACTAATTCCTGCTCCGACATTCCTCCCCGAATATTGAGGGGACGTTTTAAGCGAACGTCCTTGGATATATCCTCAAAGAGATCCTCAACCGTCTTAACCCCGATACGGGCTAAGAGCTGTGCCTGTTGGCTGTCCGTATTCGGTACAAAATTCATCCTAATGTTCCTCCTCAGCCACAAACGCTTCATATTCTGTCACTGTCATCATGGTATCCAGTGGAGATAAATCATCCGCTTCAATTTTTATCAACCAACCTTCTCCATAAGGGTCACTGTTCAATAAATCTGGAGAATCGAAGACCAGTGTATTCACTTCAACAACTTTCCCACTGATTGATGCCGTAATATCAGAGACGGCTTTCACAGATTCCACCGTACCGTAAGATTTTCCAGCGGTCACCGTCGTGCCTTCATCAGGAAGTTCAACGAACACAACATCCCCAAGGCTTTCTTGAGCATGCTCCGTAATACCAAACGTTACGAGGTTTCCACTCACCCTTGCATATTCATGGTCTTTGTTGTATTTCAATTCTACTGGATTCATGTGATCATCCTCCTAATATTTTTATTATCTTACCCTTCGCAATGATGATTAGCCTCGTTTGTAGAATAGGGAAGGAATAATTTTGGCTTGCACAGCTTTGCCGCGAATCAGCACGTCTAGAACGTCGCCTTGAATGGCCAGATCCGTGCGTATCAGACCTAACGCAATGTTTTTATTAAGGGTGGGCGAGAAAGAGCCTGAAGTAACAAATCCGATGTCTTGGCCATTTTTTTGCAAGGGATAATGCGAGCGGGCAATTCCGCGTCCAACCATTTCAAGACCGACCAATTTACGAGGTATCCCTTGGCTTTTCTGGGCTTGTAAAGCCTCTTTCCCAACAAAATCGCATTTATCAAATTTAACAAAGAATCCAATCCCTGCTTCTAGCGGAGTAATTTCTCGACCCAATTCATTGCCGTACAAAGGAAGGCGAGCTTCGAATCGCAACGTATCACGAGCGCCCAACCCAATCGGTTGTACACCATCAGCAGCACCGACTTCTAACATCTTCCGCCATAATTGCGGTCCAAACTCAGGTGAACAATAGACTTCGAACCCGTCTTCTCCAGTATATCCTGTCCGGGATATCAGGCATGGTACGCCGTCAATTTCTCCGTGTGTAAACGTATAATAGATTATTTTGGATAAATCAACGGATGAAATTCGTTGCAAAATTGTTTCCGCAAGTGGACCTTGCAAAGCGAGTTGCACATACTGGTTAGAAACATTCTCGACACTGACCTCAAAGTTATTGACTTGCTCAAGCATCCATTGATAATCCTTATCCGTGTTCGAAGCGTTGACGACAATAAAAAAGTGTTCTAAATCATAACGATAAACAAGCAAATCATCCACAATTCCGCCGGTTGGGTAACACATGGGAGAATAAAGGATCTTCCCATCATGTAGAACACTTGCATCATTGGTAATCAGCCTCTGAACATAGGCGAGGGCGTCCTTACCGCGAACATCAATTTCTCCCATATGTGACGTATCAAAAAGTCCTGCCTTTTTCCGCACAGCATGATGTTCTTCTATCACACCAGCATACTGTACCGGCATCTCCCACCCCCCAAAGTCAATTAATTTAGCCTTTGCTGCCTTATGTTCTTCATACAACGGAGTTCGTTTTGGTCCAACCATATTGGCACCTCCTAAATTTTTCACCAGCAAGTGTTTACCTGTATCGAGGATCGAGCGCTATCCAAGGCTGGACAAGTGTCCCTGTCGCCGTGATTGCAAGAAGGGACCTAGTAACATAAAAAAGGACAGAGGAAGTGCACATCGCACTTCCTCTGTCCTTGAACCTGAGAGATTCGCCGTCACGGCATCCCCTTTGGTGTTCTCTGTTACAAGAAACTCTCCAGAGTCCCGTCTACTAGCAGTACTTTTTGCCTGAGAGTTTCCCCCCTGAAAAGCGGTTCCGGGATTTTCTCCCTAGGCGTCTGGATAAGCCCCAGATCCTCTCTCTTATACACATCTTCGAGC
>DHWG01000178.1:8622-8790 GCA_002413075.1 Desulfosporosinus sp. UBA5188
AAGAAACTCTCCAGAGTCCCGTCAACTAGCAGTACTCTTTGCCTGAGAGTTTCTCCCCTGAAAGCGATTCAAGGGTATGCTCCTTCGGCGTCTGGAAATTCCAGATCTCTCCCGCTAGTATCATTCGGTATTAAATATTTTGTATTATCTATATAGCTGTCTCTTATA
>DHWG01000080.1 GCA_002413075.1 Desulfosporosinus sp. UBA5188
GCTAAAGTAATCGAAGTGGCTATAACTGGTGAAGCAGGATTAGGACTATTAGGCCTAGTCATAGGATTAGGTGTTGTCGTCCAAAAAATCAGGAAGCATTTAGCTGGTTCCAAAGAAACAGTAGGGAAGATCAAGGCTCTTACCACAATTATTAAGGAGTCGATAAAAAGACCAACACTATAAGCATCTTAAATTAATCGACGGTAATAGGGTTTTATTATGAAAAACCGCTACTTCACGCCTCTTATGAGCTGCTGGTGACTAATCCACACCAGTAGTGGTTCTTTCTTTAATGCAATAAGACGTTGCTTTGACCCCTTATGCAACTTACAGCCTAGGTATTCTCGCAGGGCGTTTATCTAAGAAATAGACGACAAAGAAGGTAAATAGGGTTATCGGCCAAGCTAGATAAATTGCATGAGGTACAATACGTACCGACGGTATGAATTGCCATATTAACAGGAAGATCATACCTATTAAAACGCTCCAGAAAGCACTCGACTTACGGCAGTATTTAGGAGCAAACATTGTAAACAGGAGGACAATCGTGTAGGAGGTTGTGAGCGTCAGCCCCAATGTTAAAGTCTTTAATATGCCGACCACATTAGCAGCTAAAATATACGTCACTACACTTACACCCAAAACACTGATTCTGGAAGCAAAAACACTTTGTTTCTGGGTCATGTCCGGCTGGATATAACGTTTCCAAATATCTTGGACAACAAGAGTTGAGCTTCCTAAAAGGAGTCCACAGGCTGTGGAAACATCGGCTGCCCATAGTCCAGCCAGGGTAATCCCTGCAATAACCGGATTGACGGATAATACCACCGTTGGCAAAGCTGCTGCTGGTGCGATACCCGGGAATTGGGCTGCAGCAACAATTCCAAAAATAGCTGCCAAAAAACCCACGGGCAAGATAATTAGCCCACCAAGTATGAACCCCCTACGCGCCGATTTTGCGTCTTTTGCAGAAAAGGCAATTTGAACGACCGCCTGCGTTGAAAAGGCCTGGGTAGCCATAACGATAAACCAGGCTGCTACGACACCAATACCCATTCCTGCTACGGGATCGAACCAGTGTCCATTTTTCGGAAGAGAAAGAACTAGTTTATTCATACCACCAAAGTTACTAATACTGGAGACAGCACCTAAAATAATACCAACGTATATGACGATAACGTTCACGATATTTGTCAGACCAGCTGCCCACATACCGCCGATCAAAGTCATCCCTACAAAAACAATAGCGGTTGTGAGCATTCCAGTTGCCATTGTGAAAAACTCCGGAAGAAGAGCTGTTAATATAGCTCCGCCCGCCACATACTGCAAAGACGTAATGGTAATTTGAATAATCAACTGACCGATTACACCAATGACACGTCCAGAGGCGCTATAATATTGTTCAAAGAGCTCAGGAATTGTGGAAACTGCCATTTTTCTATAACGAGCAGCAGCGATCACCCCAACCAATATACCGCCAACACCCCAAGCTGCGTTATACATACCCGAGGATATCCCGAATCGGTAAGCATTCTCTGCCACCCCTACTGTGGAGGCACCCCCTACTGCAAGTCCCGCCAGCATCACGGCCACAACCGGTGCCGGAAATCCTCTACCCGCTAATAAGTAGCCCTCTGACCCACCCTTTTTGTTAAATTTTGTTGAGTACCACGCAATTAGATATAAGACAACAATGTAGATACCAACAATTGACAGTGGAATAATGTGCATCTTTTTTTCCCCTCTCTCATCCGTACGTTTTCTGTTACTTAATTTGATCGTTCTTAGGAGTTGACGATAGGAAATGTACTTCCGCCATGAGGCATAATATAGACAGTTTCAGGCTCATGACCTATGATTTGACGGGCAATCTGCAAAGCTTCTGCAGGAGACTGGGCAGGAATCATCTTCACCCGTTTAACCAGGTCCTCAGGTAGCGAACTGATTAAAATGACCGGTGTCTTTCGACAGATGCTCGCCGTCCTTAAACTTACAAACCCTGGCATCGTAAAGTCAGCATGCAGCTGAGTATTCATATCTTCGACCTCGCCGTGATTAAAAAACTCCTCAAAGGGTCGAGAACCTATACCCTCTGAGCATTCACTAACGAGGATAATAACGCCCCCTTCTTTCACCGCATAAGTAGCATTGTCCAAGGCTTTGATCGCTTGGTAAAGCTGAATATCTTTGGGATAGCCACCACCTGAAACAATGACTAGCTCAGCTTTTTCTTCTATTTCAATTCCAAAGATTTCTTCAGTAACCCGGCAGCCTGCTAAATGTGCCTGCTGCAACTCACCGGCTGCAATATAGACAAATTCCTTCTTCTCGTTGACCACCACGTTAAGAATGAAATCGACCCCTACCCTAAGTGCGATTTCTAACATATCTTCGGCAACCGGATTGCCCTCCATTTTTCCGGTCTCAATGTTTCGATTAAGTCCGGAGGGCCCTCCATCTTTAAGCGACAAAGCATGATTTTTCTGGATCATCTCGTAGCCACAAACTCCTGGAGCAATTGACTTACGACCTCCACCAAATCCTGCAAGCAAGTGATACGCAATGCCTCCCGTCAAAATTACTTTGTCTGCTTCCCAGACCCGACGATTGACAAGAATGGGTGTTCCCTGCGAGGATCTGCCCAAATCCACTAAATCATCGGCCCGGCACTCATGATCGTAAATAGGAACTCTTGCCAAAACCTTTGTACCACAAATTGCCGTGTGTTCTTCTAACGTCTGTAATCGATGATCCCCGGTCGCCGTGACAATGGATATGTCTTTATCGGGTACACCGGCCCCATTTAAAACATCCAACAAGATGGGCAAAAGAACATCTGTCCGTACCCACAGTCGAGTCACGTCACTCACTACAATCACCACTTTGTCCCCTGCTTTTACCACCTTTGTCAGTGGGGACGTTCCAAGGGGATGAGCCACTGCTTCACGAACCGCTTGTTCAATATCCAGAATCGGCTGGCTGGGCTTCGCTTCAATCTGCTGAACTTTCACGGAGGACGGGAGCTCGAAAGACAACAGCTCTTTACCATAAGCAAGTTCATAACTAGTCATGCCATACTCTCCCCTCATTCTTCCTAAATTTATTGCCTGTCTTCCCTCGCCTCATAAGCCATTTCCAAAAGTTGTGCCGTATGCATCACTTTCACAGGAATTCCTTGGCGATTCAGACCATCCGCGATGTGCATTCGACAAGCAGAACAACCAGTAATCAACACCTCTGCACCTGTTTGCTGAATGGCCTCCACTTTATGGTCATTAATTTTGGTTGAGAGTTCATAGTGGGCTAAACTGAAGGAACCCCCGCTCCCACAGCAGGTATCCGATTTCTGCATTTCTGTAAAAACGACGCCCGGGATATTTCTTATAATCTGCCTGGGTTGTTCTTTGACCTTCAAGCCTCTGACGAGATGACAAGGATCATGGTAGGTCACCTTCATTGGCAAACGACCTATTTTTTTCTCAAACCCCTCCATGGAAACGACCAGTTCTGTGAAATCCTTGACCATGGCGCCGAGCTTCTTGGCCTTTTCGGCATAA
>DHWG01000077.1:0-188 GCA_002413075.1 Desulfosporosinus sp. UBA5188
CAGGGCAGTTGATATGTTACCACTTACAATAAAAATAAGGGTTTCCTGGCATTGCAACCTCCGGCAGTACAGCCGTGAGAATAGTTCAATGCTCGGAAACCCTTTGTTTATGGGCATTTACAGGCGTTCTACTTGTCCACCCTTGACATCAAGACCACACACTCCACGTGCTGCGTCCAAGGGAACAT
>DHWG01000077.1:461-3110 GCA_002413075.1 Desulfosporosinus sp. UBA5188
TGCTGCGTCCAAGGGAACATATCGTGCAGATGCGGCACATTCATTATTCTGCAAAGGTGCACACTTACGCTAATTACCTTACCTTAATTAAGTACCTACCGTAAAAGCTATAATCAGTGTCAATTAATATATACCCACACACGATATCATATCTGATACAACTATATTATATTAGAATTTCTATCCAAGAATATGTTGACTGAGTGGTATAGCCCACAGTTCAAGGAAACCTATGCATACCATAACCACATTTTCAAAAAGATGGGGCCGTCACTGAATAATTCTGTTCCTTCCAACTTTATTTTTCGATTATCTTTATTGAGTAGTCTCCAACTTTATTTTTCAGTGTACAACTTTGTTTTTTATTAACAATCAGAATATTGGCCATCTGATAGAGAAAAACCCATAACGGTGCGGGTTCAACCGTTACAGGTTTTTATAAAATCATGACAAGATAGTATTATAATTCAAGAATAGTTATGGCTCACACTCACAACAATAGTCGGACAAACTTTAATAGCGGACAAACTTTATATTATCGTGACAAGCTTTATTGCAAATGGACAAACTTTATTACAAAACTACACCTACATAAATTACCATAGTTAACCTACTCCACCGTCACGCTCTTAGCCAAATTTCTCGGTTTATCGACGTCGCACCCTCTAGCTACAGACGCATAATACGACAGCAGTTGCAACGGAATAACCGCAAGAAGCGGAGCAAGTTCATCGATCGTCTCAGGAATGTAGATGACATGATCAACGGACTTCGCCAAGCTGGTGTTTCCTTGATAGGTCAGTCCGATGACTCTCGCATCCCTTGCTTTGACTTCTTTAACGTTGGAGACGGTCTTATCGAACACATCGCGTTGGGTTGCCAGGGCAATGATGGGGGTCTGCTCTGTGACTAGGGCTAAGGTACCATGTTTTAATTCCCCAGCCGCATAGGCTTCGGCATGGATATAGGAAATCTCCTTGAGTTTCAGGGCGCCTTCCATAGCCACGGCCCAATCTAATGAGCGGCCGATGAAGAAAGCGTCTTCCACGTTAACAAACGACTGTGCCAACTCTTTGATCAGACTCTCTTGAGCCAGAACCGCTTTAGCTTGCTCAGGAATCTTCTTCAAAGCGGTGATAATCTCTGTTATTTTATCCTGTGGCAAAGTTCCTTTGATTTGAGCGAGATAGAGTCCGAGTAAGACCATTCCTTCCAGCTGTGTTATATAGGCTTTCGTGGAAGCAACCGCGATTTCTGGGCCGGCCCAGGTAAAGATCACATCATGGGCTTCACGGGATACTGTGCTACCGACGACATTCGTTACCGCAAATACATGAGCTCCACGGTTTTTAGCTTCACGCAGCGCCGCTAATGTATCCGCTGTTTCTCCGGACTGACTGATCACGACAACGAGGGTATGTTCGTCAATCAGGGGCGATCGATAGCGAAACTCAGAGGCGATGTCCACTTCCACAGGGAGATGGGCCCAACGCTCGATTAAGGTCTTGCCAACCAAGCCAGCATGCCAGGCCGTACCACAGGCGACGATATAGACTTTGTTAATCTGAGCGAGTTGTTCAGGGGTTAAAGCCACTTCTTCCAGTACCACTCTGTCGTCTTTCAAACGACTCATCATGGTATCTGCCAGGGCCTTAGGTTGCTCATGAATTTCCTTGAGCATGAAATGTTCGTACCCGCCTTTTTCCGCGGCTACGGCATCCCACTTCACGTCATAGACTTCTTTTGAGCAGGGATTTCCTTGGAAGTCTGTGATCTTGACGCCGTCTTCAGTCACAACCACCATTTCGCCGTCATCTAAGATATAGACTTTTCGTGTATAGGATAATATGGCCGTGATGTCACTGGCCACGAAGAACTCTCCCTCTCCAAGACCCACGACCATCGGACTGTCCTTACGCGCCGCAACCAATTTATCGGGATCTTTGAGGCTTAAGACAACCATGGCATACGAGCCACGAATCGTCCCTATGACTTTCCGGACAGCCTCTTCTAGGTTTCCGTCATAAAACTCCTCCACTAAGTGAGCGAGCACTTCTGTATCAGTCTCTGAAACAAACTGATGGCCTTTTTCGATGAGACTTTCTTTTATTTCCAGGTAATTCTCAATAATTCCATTATGCACCACGGCGAACTCTTGCTTGCAATCGATATGGGGATGAGCGTTGACGAACGATGGACGACCATGTGTTGCCCACCGAGTATGTCCAATGCCTAGGCATGACTGGGAATAATTCTCTCCAAGTTCCTCTTCTAGGGCCACTAATTTACCCACACTTTTGGAGACTAGGAGTTTATCTTGATCTATGACAGCGACGCCTGCCGAATCATACCCCCGATACTCAAGTTTCTTTAAGCCATCTACTAAAATGGGAATAGCCACCCGTTTCCCAATATATCCGACGATACCACACATATGCTTTTTCTCCTCTCAACTTAGACCTGTTTGCGAATTTATCTCAGTGAACGTTAATGACAAATTTATAACCCAAAAAAGGCGTCCCCACATGGACGAGCACACAATTTCCCCATCTTGTTAGCGAACTGTTTGTGCCGAAGATTACTCCTCGGTTTTAAGCAAGCTTTACGGTGACAAGCCACCGAGAGAGATCCGCCGAATGATTCGATAAC
>DHWG01000077.1:3230-8139 GCA_002413075.1 Desulfosporosinus sp. UBA5188
CCACCGAGAGGGATCCGCCGAATGATTCGATAACCCTCTTCCTCGTCGACCTTAAACATAACTACGCAACTAAACTTTTAAGGCCCTGGCGCTTAGACTCTATGACTCTTTCTGGAACACCGTTATTTACCACTTCACCTCCCTTCAAGTCTCACCCCTTTGTTCTAAGCGTAATCGACCATCATTTTCTTGACGCAGGCTTCGCAATGGACGATTTCTTGTGAGTTCGGCAGTTTACTTCTTACTGGGCAAGCTGGGTTATGCTGCTCGCAGCCTCCACCGCTTACTTTACCTTTGGAAGAATGCAGCATCGTGACGCCTCGATAGATGACATCGCAACTTGCAATACTATCAGTCTCCAGAGCCCACGAATCAAAATCAGAGAGTGCTTCCGCTAAGGAATTATATTGAGACCACTCTGCATTTTTCCTAGGAATAGGACTTACAACGATCCAGACCTTATTAGGATTATCTTTCACTTAGTTGACCTCCACAAATTTTAAGATTTATCCTAATGATATAGTTTTATTCATCACACTGCATAATGATGTCAATAACTCCCTGGGCGAGTTCCTTCAATTTCTGTTGATCAGGGCCTTCCACCATGACTCGGATCAGTGGTTCAGTCCCAGAGGAGCGTACGAGTACTCTGCCTTGATCGCCGAGGGCAAGCTCTGCTTGTTTCACTTTCTCGAGCACTCTCTCCTCCTGCATTAAGCGTTCCTTATGTTGCACGGTAGCATTGAGAAGCACCTGGGGTAAACGTCGCATTTGAGAAGCAAGCTGGGACAGTGGAATGTCTCGTTCCTTGAGAACAGATAATAGATGGAGGGCTGTCAATAGGCCATCACCCGTTGTATTATGATCGAGGAAAATAATATGTCCAGACTGTTCGCCACCCAGCTTCGCTCCGGTTCTGAGCAATTCTTCCATGACATAACGATCCCCAACTTGCGTCTGAAAGATCGTGATCCCTGCTTCTTTAAGGGCTAGATGTAAACCAAGGTTACTCATGACGGTTACCACCACGGCATTTTGAGCTAAGGTTCCTTTGGCTTTTTGGGCTAAGGCACAAATTAGCATGATGAAATCCCCGTCCAAGACGTTCCCTTGTTCATCAACCACAATAAGTCGGTCGGCATCCCCGTCCATCGCCAGTCCCAAATCTGCCCCGTGTTCCAAAACCGCTCGTTGTAATTGTTCCGGATGGGTCGAGCCGCAACTGGCGTTGATATTTACACCATCTGGGGTATTACAAATTGAGATGACCTCTAAGCCAACTTCCTGCAAGACGATAGGTCCTACCACCGAGGCTGCACCGTTGGCACAATCCAAAACGACCTTAATTCCATCGAGACGTCCCACCGTATCTTTTAAGAAGTCGTTATAACGGCGCCCTGCGTCCGTGACTTCAATCACGCGTCCCACTTCGCCGCCAATCGGGACCTCCCAAGGCTTCTCCTTATTGAGAACAATACTTTCGATTTCATCTTCGATGGCATCGGGCAGCTTATACCCTGTCGAATCGAAAAATTTTATGCCATTATCTTGGACAGGGTTATGCGACGCTGAAATCACAACCCCGGCACTCACATCAAGGGTACGCGTTAAAAGGGCAATTCCTGGGGTCGGCAAGACTCCAACCTTGATAACATCCGCTCCTACAGAGCAGATTCCACAGATCAAGGCTGCTTCAAGCATATCCCCGGAAATCCGGGTATCTTTACCGATCAAAATTTGGGGGTGTGGATGCGCCTTGCTCAAGACGTAAGCACCCGCTTGCCCAATTCTAAAAGCCAGACTCGGTGTTAGCTGGCTGTTCGCCACGCCGCGCACTCCATCGGTTCCAAAGAGTCGACCCAAATCATATTCCTCCTTACCTTCACTAGTTCACTGAACTTATCCCCATATTTTCAAACGATCTATATCACATACTTAACACTACTATTCTACTCTACCTTAGCATATTGTGCCATAAGATTCTCTGCCATTTTTAAACCATCGACTGCGGCACTCGTAATTCCCCCGGCATAACCGGCCCCTTCACCCGTTGGATATAGCCCGCTTAAACTGACGGACTCTCCCTGAACATCACGCACAATGCGAACGGGAGAACTTGTCCTGGTCTCGATCCCTGTCAAGGTCGCCTTTTCTCCTGAGAAGCCCTTAATCTTCCCATTAAATACGCGCAGCGCCCGACCTAACACGTCCCCTACAGGGGTTGGGAGTACGGAGTGTAACTCACAAGGTACAATTCCGGGTGTATAACTGGATAACAGGTCAAAATGATCTGACACACGGCCTTCCAAGAAATCCGTGACCCGCTGTGCTGGAGCGTGGTAATTATTACCTCCTGCTAGAAAGGCTTTATGTTCCCATTTCCTTTGAAATTCCAAACCCGCTAGGGGATGTGCTGTCGCAAAGTCGTCGGCTCCGACCGTTACGACAATGGCACTATTGGCAATGTTCGTAGCCCGTTCATAGCCGCTCATACCGTTCGTGACCACCCCGCCTTCTTCGGAGGCTGCCGCCACGACCTTACCGCCCGGGCACATACAAAAAGCGTAAGCTCCTCGACCCGTCTTCACATCCTGATAGGTCAGCTGATAATCCGCCGGTCCGACATGAGGGTGTTCCTCGACGCCGTACTGGGCTTGATTGATCAGTGACTGAGGGTGTTCCACACGCAGCCCAATGGCAAAAGATTTCCTTTCCAGTGTCACGTCCATCTCATGTAAAAACTCATAGACATCTCGGGCGCTATGCCCAATCGCAAGAATGACCGCTTCGGCAGGAATTTCTTCCTCCCCGTTTACGACAACCCTTTGTAGTCGACCCGATGACTCGATCAAGCCTGTGACTTTAGCTCGAAATCGGATCTCTCCCCCTAAAGACTTGATTTCCTCTCTCATCCCTTTGACCACATTTTTAAGGAGGTCTGTCCCAATATGGGGCTTCGCTAAGTATTGGATCTCAGCTGGTGCCCCGTGCTGCACGAACGTCGCCAAAACGTCTGAAATCCGTCGATCCTGGGTGCGGGTCGTGAGCTTGCCATCCGAAAATGTCCCTGCTCCGCCTTCCCCAAACTGCACATTGCTCTCGGTATCTAATTTTCCCGTATTCCAGAACTCCTGAACTTTACGGGTGCGTTCCTCAACTGAGTCTCCTCGTTCAAGAACCAGGGGCGCATACCCTTTTCTAGCTAAGGCTAGAGCCGCGAAATACCCTGCGGGTCCTGAACCGATCACCACGGGACGATGTTTCAGGGTTTTACTTGGCGTGGGCCAGAGCACTGGAACCTCCAAAGGAACTTCCTTCAGCCCAGGAACCCGAGCCAAAATACGGCTCATTTCGGTGTTAGGAACTTCCAGGGAAAACTGGATCGTATAAACGAACATGAGCTGGGGTTTTTTACGAGCATCCAAGGAACGTCGTAAGAAACGGAGCCCACTAATACTTTGCTCTGGTACGTTTAACTTACGTGCAATCGTTGCCGATAAGCGTAGAGAATCCTCTTCAACAGGAATTCTCAAATTTGCCCATAGTAAATCCATGGTAACTATTCTGCTCCTTTTACCGCTTTTGCTTTGAGACTATAGCTCACTTGCGGTGTTGTAATCATCGTGACGCCTGGGGGGAGTTGCCAGAAAACTTTCGAATTAGCATAAGTCCCTGCCACCTGGCCGGTGGTGTCAACCCAAAGTTGAATCTGGGTAGGTGTCACATCTTTCAAGATATCGGGCAGGCCTTCCACAACTATGTCAATGGGTGTAATTGGCTGGTCTATATCAAGGCTTGTCCCAAGACTACGAATTTGCACGGGTACTCCGGAAATTGCCTTCTGAACTGCTCCTGGCCCAATTTGTGCAACAACACTCAAAGTGGTACCTGGGCTAAATGAAACCCCCTGGGGTAACGTCACTTTCTCAATCGAAATCTGGAACGCTTTATCTTCGGCTAGATTCGTAAGATCCACCGGGCCCAGATTTAAAGCATCCAATCCTTTTAAGGCCTGAGGCGTCCCTAATACCTGTACGCTGATGGGGGAGGGCACTAAGGAGCGCAAGATCTTTCCTTGGGCAGGTGTCCCACTACTCGTTGCTTTCAAAGGGATCATTTTAGAAGAAAGCCCCTTGGCGATGACCGGAACAATCACATCCACCGTACTGGGAGAGGCACTTAAATTATCCATGCTTGGATTGGGTTCGAAGATGGGTTTCCCGTCTTTATTACGAAAACTCACGGGTCGAGACGTCTGAATGGTTTCACTGACCCCCGCTGCATTGACATCAACCGTCACTTTGGTCAACGTGCTAAGAATGGAACTCGGCCCACGGACATTGACGGCTGAAGGTTTTACAAAGGTGGTACCCAACTGATACCCATCCGCAGGCGCACCCGATATAATGGCCTCAACGGGGACCGTTTTTTCCTCGACACTATCCAGTTGCAAGTTAATGTTCGCGGGTTCAACAACCACCACTTTTGTGCCAACAGGGTTATTCACATGAATCTCATAGTTGCGTTGCCCTGGCGCTCCATCAGTCAGATCAATTTGAGCATAGATATCTTTAATATTGGCACTAGGGTTAATGCCTTGCAATCGAACACGGACCAACGGAAGCTGCGTCATAACGACCATATTTTGAGGCAATCCATTCGCTACAAGAGGTATTGTCAGAGTCTGTTCAGGGATTAGTGTACCAGTTGTTCCTTGATTCATGACGAAAAGCCAAAATAAAATGGCAAAAAGAAACGATATGACTTTTACTCCGAGGTTTCGCCGAAGTATCATACGCATGGGCTACCACCTCCAAAACGGAATGGCTGAGGAGGCGAGGTTCTTGATTTGGAGTTCCCTCAACAACAATTCTCGTAACATTTTCTCATCCATAAAGCGCGTCAGTGC
>DHWG01000160.1:0-2451 GCA_002413075.1 Desulfosporosinus sp. UBA5188
CAAGCCCTCAGGCGCCGCGATCGCCTTAGTTGCACTTATGCTTACAGAAAGTATATAACAAAAAGTTATACTTTCTGACTAGTAAGAAAAAGAGCCTTATATTGGCTCTTTGAGTACCCTCTTGTGATTAGAAACTAACTATAGGTAAAAAAATAAATTTATAGCAAATTTATCGTATCTTTTTGTCTGCCTCCATTAAAGCGGCCAGAGAAGCGGGGAAAACAATTTCTCCGAGAGCATTACTGACTTTGAAAAATAAATCCCTAGCGTTTACAATAACGTGCTGACCAAGCCTATAACTTCTTTCAGGCCATGGTGAGCCTCCCGGGGGGCCAACGACCACGATGGGTTGACAACCATTTTTACAGAGATAGATCGTGTCATCTCCATCTAAGAATACTTCTGCCTCCTGAAGAGTTTGAACTTGGGCACAGGTGGGACACTGGGTTGTGATATCACAATCCCTAGGTAAAGTGCCTCCCTTAGGCGCGTGTAATTGATCTGCAAAGACTTCTTCAACCCTAACAATATCAGGCATCAAAGGTATTCCAATACGAGCCTCCGATACACCTCCAAGTTTATGCATAGCGGGTATATTAAGGCCGGTGTGTGCGTCAAATTCCCGGGTTAGTTCCAAACTCTGAAGAAACTTACTTTCTTTAGTACTTAGCATTCCCTCGTCCTCCGACTTCTTTTAGCCATTCCACAGGTCAGCAGGGTAACTTTAGGGCTTCTGAAAATGACCTGGGTATCCACACGTATCCCTTATACTATATATCGACAAAATTGTATAATACATTAGTTTATTTTGAGTCACAATTTTACTGGCCATTCCCATTCCTCGAAATATACGTCGTTGTCTGATCGACCCGTATAGACATTTTCCCTGTTCTAGAGTATACTTGATTATATTAGAATATTATTATATACTAAGCAGGATTAAAGGGGCGATACAAGGTCTATCTTACCTCGTTCTCTTATCTAAAGGCTGTTTAAAAGCCGCGATAAATATCATAAGAAAGAAGTGATAACGAGTGTTTTCAGCAATTGACGGGGTTTTAAATCAACTCACCGACTATTTCACTTATTGGCTTACGTCTCTTATGCGCTGGATCTTATCTTTGCTGGGACGTAATACTTCTGTACTGGAGTCAGAACAATACAAAGGAGCCATTAATTTTTTCTTTTATGATACGATGAAAATCTTTTTGATGCTTTCTGTCATCATTTTCATTGTCTCTATTATTAGAAGTTTCTTCCCTCCCGAACGGACAAAAAAATTACTGGGTGAAGGTCAGACTAGGGGCTTTCTAGGAAACATCTTCGCAGCCCTTTTGGGTATTGTAACCCCGTTTTGTTCTTGTTCTGCGGTGCCTGTTTTTATTGGTTTTATCGAAGCGGGAGTGCCTTTAGGCGTTACCTTCTCGTTTTTAATTTCCTCGCCTATGGTCAATGAAGTCGCCCTTATCATGCTTTGGGGGTTGTTCGGTTGGAAAATTGCCCTGCTATATATCGCTACAGGCCTGTCCATCGCCATAATAGCAGGGATTATTATAGGGAAGTTAAACATGGAAAAGCACGTAGAGGAATACGTCTATACTATTAAAACGGGTGATGTGGAAATTGATATTCTTACTTGGAAACAACGGTTTATTGATGGGTGGAATTATGTCCTGGAAATAGTAAAGAAGATATGGCCTTACGTCCTTATAGGTATCGGTATCGGTGCTGTTATGCACGGCTGGGCTCCAGAAGGTTGGCTTGCAAAATACGCGGGCAGAGACAATCCCTTTGCTGTTCCGATCGCTGTAGGCATTGGGGTGCCTCTGTATTCCAATGCAGCTGGAACAATACCGATCGTTAAGGAGTTGACACGACTTGGTATGCCTATGGGTACAGCCTTATCCTTTATGATGGCTGTGACCGCTTTGAGTTTACCCGAAATAATTATTTTAAGAAAAGTCTTAAAGCCAAAATTACTGGCTGTTTTCGTGGGTATTATGACAATATCAATTATATTTATTGGCTATTTATTTAATATCGTACTCCCATAAACTATTTGTTGAGGCCATAAGGGAGGTGATATTAATAAGAATGCTTGCTGAGTTTTCTCAGAATCTCTGGAAAATTAGACGAGATAGATCAGCCGTGCAGAAAACATCAAATGTGACGGTGGAAAATAAGTAAGGAGTTTTGCTTAAATGGAAATCAAAGTACTAGGAACGGGCTGCAAAAAATGTAAGCAGTTAGAGGAATTGGTCAAGGAAGTCGTCAAGGAAACGAAGGTTGATGCCGAGGTCATTAAAGTAACGGATATCAAAGCTATTGTGGAAGCAGGGATTATGCTTACACCAGGTCTGATGATCGACGGGAAAGTCAAATTCACAGGAAAAGTTCCTTCAAAGGCAGACTTAGTAAAGATGATTACCGAAAATATATCAAAATAGTGGT
>DHWG01000160.1:2637-3836 GCA_002413075.1 Desulfosporosinus sp. UBA5188
CTCGCTTCTTGGAGTGAATAACGTCACTGAATGACTCCTTTTTATAGCTGGTCGGAACGATAGTCCTAATTCCTGAAGTTTTAATTCCACTTCTTTCAATGACTTTCTACCCAAGTTACGCATCTTAAACATATCTTCTTCCGTTTTTTGGGTCAACTCTTCCAACGTGTTTACCCCGGTCCGCTTCAGACAGTTATATGCGCGAACAGACAGATGAAGTCCCTCAATTAACATTTCGAGGAGTTTATCTTTGGCCTCCGCTTCCTTCTTCACTAAAATCTCAACAAGATTGAGATTATCACTGAGTTCCATGAAAAGTCTCACATGATTATTCATTATTCTGGCTGCCGTAATCGTCGCTCCCTCAGGGGATATACTGCCATTAGACCATACATTAATGGTTAACTTATCATAGTCGCTGATTTGACCGGTTCTAGTGGCTTCTACCTCGTAGTTGACCCTATAAATTGGGGCAAAGATGACTCTGTTGAAATCCTCTGGCGTCTTAGTCTTGTCCGCAGCAACATAGACAGGGCTGCGTTCTACTGTCATTTCCATAAAAAGTTGGCCACCTTTACCTAATGTGGCTATCTTCAGGTCCGGGTTCAAGATCTCAATATCCGAGTCAGTTATGATGTCGGCTGCCCTGACAATCCCTCCACCCTGAGACCCTAGACGAATAACCTGAGGTTCCTCGGTATAGCCTCTCAACTCAAGTGACTTCAAGTTGCGAATAATGTCCGTAACCCCTTCCAAAACTCCCGGTATAGTGGACAACTCGTGATGTACCCCTTCTATTTTGACCGATGTCACCGTTGATGTGGGAAGAGAAGATAACAAGGTGCGCCTTATAGAATTCCCTAAGGTAATCCCATATCCCTTTTCAAGCGGCTCAATGATGAATTTTGCATAGCAGTTGTCTTCAGAACGCTCAATACACTCGATGCTAGTTTTTCTTTCTAAGATCTCAATGCACCTTCTTTCTCTTTTTTAAAAAGCTATCTAAGAAATTGGCTTTAAGAGATTGTTATACAATGGCCTTCGAGCATTAAGCATTAAGGATTAAGGATTAAGGATTATGGGGTCCCGTATCATCATGGCTTATATTTTGGAATGATAATTAAAAGGACCCCGGTGGCTTGGACACAGAACCGAAAAAATAAGATAATACAAGTATGAGTAAGAACAGAAAAACCTAC
>DHWG01000034.1:0-189 GCA_002413075.1 Desulfosporosinus sp. UBA5188
GTGTATAAGAGACAGACTGAAATTAGCGAATTGAATCTTGAAAGCGATGGCGTGAAAATATCCATTCGCAAAGGGCCAAGCGCTGGTGCAGCAGTCCCGGCTAGTGCCACGCCACGTCAAGAAGGGGTGGAGCGCGCTGTTGCTCAAACGACCAGTTCGTCACTCAGTCCTGAAGCGGCGGTCAAAGCA
>DHWG01000034.1:407-660 GCA_002413075.1 Desulfosporosinus sp. UBA5188
GTCCTGAAGCGGCGGTCAAAGCACCGGAGCCAGTGATTGCGGAGAACACCGAAATGATTACTTCTCCCATGGTTGGAACGTTTTACAGTTCCCAGTCCCCAGAATCCGCTGCGTATGTTAAAGTGGGTCAGCAGGTCAAGGTAGGGCAGCCTGTTTGTATCGTAGAAGCCATGAAATTGATGAATGAAATCGAGGCAGAAATAGAGGGCACGATCCTCCAAATTCTTGTTGAAAATGGGCAACCTGTCGAATA
>DHWG01000034.1:764-8381 GCA_002413075.1 Desulfosporosinus sp. UBA5188
GAGATTGAGGCAGAAACAGAAGGGAAGATTGTTCAGATTTTGGTAGAAAATGGGCAACCTGTCGAATATGGTCAACCACTATTCGTAATTGAACATAAGGAGAAATAGCATGTTTAAGAAAATCTTGATCGCGAATCGCGGGGAAATTGCCTTGCGCGTGATTCGCGCATGTCGCGAACTTGATATAGAGACGGTCACTGTTTTTTCTGAGGGAGATCGCGAAGCTTTGCACGTTAAGGCAGCGGACGAAGCCATCTGCATCGGCCCCGTGGCCAGTGCCAAGAGCTATCTAAATATCCCTAACATCATCAGTGCAGCGGAATTAACGGGTGCTGATGCAATTCACCCCGGTTACGGTTTCTTATCAGAAAATGCCCGCTTTGCGGAGATCTGCGAATCCTGTGACATTGCTTTTATTGGACCAACCCCTAAAATTATTGAATCCATGGGAGATAAAGCCATGGCACGAAAAACGATGATTGAGTGCGGCATTCCTGTGGTTCCCGGTTCTAAAGATATTATCAAAGATGTCGAAGCAGCTGGGGAAATTGCGGAAGAAATCGGGTATCCTGTTTTGATTAAAGCGTCAGCTGGTGGCGGTGGAAAAGGAATGCGAGTGGCTCAAAACGCCAAAGAATTGAGGAAATCCATTCAAGCCGCCCAAAACGAAGCACAGGCTTCCTTTGGTAACTCTGAGGTTTACCTAGAGAAATACGTTGAAGAACCCAGACATATAGAGTTTCAGATATTAGGCGATAAATACGGTAATATAGTCCATTTGGGGGAGCGAGATTGTTCTTTACAACGCCGCCATCAAAAACTATTAGAAGAATCTCCGTCAAGCGCTCTAACCCCTGAACTTAGAGCTGAAATGGGTGCAATGGCGGTCAAAGCGGCCAAATCAGTCAACTATTCGAGTGCTGGGACGATCGAATTTTTATTGGATCGTCACGGGAAATTCTATTTCATAGAAATGAACACACGGATTCAAGTTGAACATACGGTCACTGAATTGGTAACGGGGCTTGACTTAGTTAAGGAACAGATTCGTATAGCCGCGGGTGAACGATTGGGATTCACTCAAGAGGATGTTCAAATTCGAGGTTGGGCGATCGAGTGTAGAATCAATGCGGAAGACCCAGATAAGAACTTCATGCCTTCGCCAGGCATGATCAAAACCTATCATGTTCCGGGTGGACCAGGAGTACGGGTTGACAGCGCAGCCTATCAGGGGTATACGGTCCCGCCCTACTATGATTCAATGGTGGGAAAATTATGTGTTTGGGGTGCCACAAGGCCAGAGGCTATAGCCCGTATGAAGCGCGCCTTGGAGGAATTTGTCATCGAAGGGATTCATACGACGATCCCTTTTCATTTGAAAGTATTGGATAATGCCTTCTACCGCCGCGGAGAAGTTTACACGAACTTTATCCAGCGTCGGATTTTAGGAGAATAGCTCTATCAACTTAAAAACAGCCTTTGCTAGATCCGCCTAATTTTGGTATAATGGCACTAATGCGATGTTCGACCTTCAATAATAGATCCTCGAACCATGAAATTGAACATCGATTTGGATTTGGAGGGAACGACATGGAAAGCTTGGGAACGGATAATTCCCTAGGTTCTATTAGGATTGCTGATGAAGTGGTTGAAGTCATTGCGGGATTAGCGGCTTCTGAAGTTGGGGGAGTCGTCGGCATGAGCGGGGGTCTTGTAGGAGACCTTGCGAAAATACTGGGAAGAAATAAAAACCTGTCCAAAGGTGTTAAGGTGGAAATTGGCGAACATGAGGTGGCGGTAGATCTCTATATCGTGGTGGAGTATGGTGTATCAATTCCTGAGGTCGCTTTAAGTGTTCAGGAATCAGTGAAGGAAGCCATTGAAAGCATGACGGGGCTCAAAGTCGTAGAAACCAATGTTCATGTGCAAGGGGTCAATACGAAACCAGTTCCGGAACCCAAAATCAAAGAAGAAGACTTTCGTCTAAAGTAGAATTGGCCCCCCCTGGATAGCCAGGGGGGGTTTCTGAAAGAGGGAACGATCAATGTTGGCCTATGCTTTAGGACTCACCCTAATCTTAGCGGCGCTTTGGATATTAGCCATAGCCATAGGGTGGGAGCTTCCTTATGTTCTCCTTGCTCAAGGGCTTGAGTGGCTAAAAGCAAACCCCTGGGAAAGTATCGTTATCGTGGCGGTTTTACTCTTGCTGGGATTACTTTTGTTTTTACGTCCTCGCGAAAGGTCCGATCGTTCGTTCCAAACCTCCTCAAAAGGGGGGGACGTTCGAATTTCTCAGGATGCGTTACGCGAAATTATTGCGCGTAGTGCAACATCCTTGCCAGGTGTTTTGCAGGTTCAATCAAACTTAAAAGAGCAAGGAAATGGACTCATCATTAGGATTTCTTGCCAATTTGAACAAGGTGAACGCATTCCTCAAACCTCCGAGGAACTTCAAGCGAAGGTCAAGGCGGATGTCGAACTTTATACGGGAATTATGGTGACAGAGGTGAAAGTGCTGGTGCTGCGTCTGGAGAAAGCCCAAGTAACACGCGTTCGATGAGTGAGTTCAGAGTTAAAGAGAAGATGTCGAGATTTTTAATTTGGACGATCGATAATCATCCCGGAAAACTCATCGGAACATCCCTAGGACTATTTCTGGGTTTGCTCATGGTGACACTTGGCTTTTGGCGCACCTTGGTATTAGCCTTATTTATTATTCTGGGATTTGTGTTAGGAAAACGACAAGATGATCATCAATCTATAACAACTTGGTTTGAAGAAACATTCAATAAGGCCTATGAAAGAAAGTAACCAGTCAAAGACACCATGGATATTTTCATGAAGGTGCCTAACTAGGAGGAATTTCCTTGAGTCGAAGATTAGCCCGTGAAACAGCCTTGCAAGTCCTTTTTGAAAGGGACCTGACGAAAGAACCGCCCAATACCGCCGAAATCGTAGAGCGGTGGGCCACGGAATTTGTCATTCCTGAGCCCAGTAAAATCTTTGCTCAAGAACTAGTGGATGGGACGATCGCTCATCAGGATGAAATCGATCAAACGATTGCTTCAATTGCTCAGGACTGGACCCTTAGTCGAATGGCAAACGTGGACAGGAATGTCATGCGTTTAGCGACGTATGAGATTCTTTTCTGCCCAGATATTCCAGGAAGAGTGAGTCTCAATGAAGCGATTGAGTTAGCCAAGAGATTTGGGGGCGAGGAATCGGCAAAGTTCGTGAACGGGATTCTTGACCGGGTCGTCGCGAATGTCTCAAAAGTAGAACGAAAAGAGTCCATAAACAAGTAATTGTTTTTGGGCCCTTTTTTTATTGGTTCATCAAAGAAACATTCTTACTTGGTCCTTTTCTGACCAACGGTGGACTGTGCTCTAACTTTAAAATTCCAGGTTGAAGTCTTAACCGTTGTAATAGTAATTTCTGATGGCATTCATGAGCTTGTGCTTAATAGTATAAAGTTTTTATATTGTCGATTAAATGAAGGAAAAAAGCACAAACATCTCGAATAAAAGAATATGTGAGGAAAATTATCTAGACATTGAGGAGGAGTTAAATGTACCGCGTTGTTAAAAAAAGACTATTGGCACCGGCCATTGCCTTGCTAGAGGTTGACGCACCGGCTGTGGCCGCCAAAGTAGAACCAGGCCAATTTGTGATTGTCCGTGTCGATGAGTTGGGTGAGCGCATTCCACTGACGGTCATGGACTTTGACAGAGAAAAAGGAACCATTACGATTGTTGTGCAAAATGTGGGATATTCTTCAGCCTTGATCATTGCAATGAATGAAGGGGATAAATTTGAGGATTTTGTTGGACCGTTAGGTGTCGCTTCAGAGATTGAAAATCATGGTACTGTTGTTTGTATTGGAGGGGGTCTAGGAATAGCTCCCATTTATCCAATCGCGCGGGCTTTAAAAAATGCTGGGAATCACGTGATTTCCGTCTTAGGTTCAAGAACTGCGGATCTTCTGATTTTAGAAGAAGAAATGCGTTCCGTGAGTAACGAAGTGGTGATTGCCACGAACGATGGCAGCAAAGGCGTTCAAGGGTTCGTGACAGACGGACTAGCTGAAGTCTTAGCCCAAGGTCATCAGGTTAAGGTGATTTGGGCGATTGGTCCCATGATCATGATGAAAGCCGTTGTGGAGTATACTCGGCCTTTGGGTATCAAAACGATTGTCAGTATGAATCCAATTATGGTTGACGGGACTGGGATGTGCGGCGCTTGTAGAATCAGCGTTGGCAATGAAACTAAGTTCGCCTGTGTCGACGGACCGGAATTCGATGGTCATCTGGTGGATTTTGATCTAGCGATGAAACGCCTAGCTTACTATAAGGACGAAGAGAATCGAGCCAAGGCTCGGCTGGAATGTGACCACGAAGGAGGGCACCACTAATGGCTGAGATAGTTGAGAAACCAAAGAAAGTAAAAATACCTCGTCACGCAATGCCCTGCCAAGATCCTAAGGTTAGAGCACATAACTTCGAAGAAGTCGCCACGGGCTATACACAGGAAACGGCCATAGAAGAAGCTAAACGGTGTTTACAATGTAAGAAACCAAAATGCATTACGGGATGTCCAGTAGAAGTACTCATTCCCGATTTTATAGCGAAGATTGCTGAAGGAGATTTTGAGGAAGCGGCTAGAGTTCTTAAAATTAAGAATTCCTTGCCGGCAGTTTGTGGTCGAGTTTGTCCTCAAGAATCTCAATGTGAAGCTAAATGTATCCTAGGCATCAAAGGGGAGTCGGTCGCCGTGGGACGTCTAGAGCGTTTTGCTGCGGACTGTGGAATGAAGGCAGGAGAAGTGGAGTTTGAGAAAGTGGCGCCCACCGGTAAACGTGTGGCGATCATCGGAGGCGGTCCTTCAGGCTTGGCTTGTGCTGGTGATTTAGCAAAAGCCGGACATGCAGTGACGATCTTTGAAGCGTTGCACGTTGCAGGGGGCGTTTTGATGTACGGAATTCCTCAGTTCCGTTTGCCCAAGGAAATTGTGCAGACGGAAATAACCAACCTGAAGAAAATGGGGGTTGAAATCCTCACCAACCAAGTGGTTGGAAAAATTACTTCGGTGGATGAACTGATGGATAACGGCTATGACGCCGTGTTTATTGGTACAGGTGCCGGACTTCCATACTTTATGGAGATCCCTGGAGAAAATCTTAATGGGGTCTATTCCGCGAACGAATTCTTAACCCGGACGAATTTGATGAAGGGCTATAAGTTCCCTGACTATTGCACGCCTGTAAAAGTAGGGAAAAATGTCGCCGTTCTCGGTGCAGGAAACGTCGCGATGGATTCCGCACGCACGGCCTTACGGTTAGGCGCAGAAAATGTTTATATCATCTACCGTCGTTCTCGCAATGAGATGCCTGCAAGGAACGAAGAGTTAGAACATGCGGAAGAAGAAGGGATCCAATTCCGCCTCTTGACGAATCCTGTTTCCATCCAAGGGGATGAGCGTGGGTGGGTTAAAAGCTTAACTTGTTTGCGTTATGAACTTGGAGAGCCGGACGCTTCTGGAAGACGATCTCCCATCGCTATTCCAGGCTCTGAATTTGATATTCCCATGGATACGGTGGTTGTGGCGATTGGTCAAGGTCCGAATCCTTTGGTGACAACGTCGACTCCGGGCTTAGTTTTGAATAAACGAGGTAACATTGTTGCGGACGAAGAAACTCTCATGACTTCTAAGCCCGGTGTTTTTGCGGGTGGAGATATTGTGACCGGCGCTGCGACCGTTATTCTAGCGATGGGTGCTGGTAAAAAAGCTGCAAGTGGTATTGACCAGTATCTTAAAGCAAAATAACAGATTATAGTTCCTGATAGAATAGGTATTTTGGAAGGAGTGTCGTTCATTGTCTCAGCTATTAGATGGTAAAGCAGTGGCAAAGGTTCTCAAGGAAGAAATCAGGGTGGAAATTGCCCAGTGGAAAGATAAAGGGGTACAGCCTAAACTGGCGGTAATTTTAGTCGGAGATGACCCGGCTTCTGTGGTTTATGCCCGGTCAAAGCAGAAAGTCTGTGAAGGGATCGGTATGGCCTTTGAACTCTTTACGATGCCTACTAATACACCCGAAGCCGATATTTTAGCGCGTATTGACGTTCTAAATAAGGCTCAAGATGTTCATGGGATTATGATTGAACTTCCTCTCCCTAAGGGAATTTCGAAAAATACGATTATGGCGGCAGTGCGTCCGGATAAGGATGTCGATGGCGTTCATCCCATTAATCGCGGATATATCCTCAGTGGCCAAGACGGATTGTTCCCGGCCACACCCCTGAGTTGTATCGAGTTGCTAATACGTTCTGGTGTTAAAATTGCTGGAAAACATGTCGTTCTTGTCGGCCGTGGAGAAACTGTGGGCAAACCCTTGGTCTTTCTGATCTTGAAACACGATGCGACCGTCACCATATGTCACTCTAAAACACCAGATTTAGGTGCTTTCACGCGTCAGGCTGATATTCTGATCGCTGCCGTAGGGCGCGCTAAAATGATCAAAAAAGATATGGTCAAACCAGGTGCGATTGTCGTGGATGCAGGAATCAACGAAATTCCTGGAGGCATTTGTGGCGATGTGGATTTTGAAGCCGTTCAAGAAATCGCCTCGTTGATTTCTCCGGTACCTGGTGGGGTGGGTTCTTTAACCACGGCTTTGGTCATGCGTAATGTTCTTAAAGGAATTGTTCTCCAAGGGGGTACGCTTTAATGGACACCAATAAAGTTTGGGAATGGACGACTGAGGAATTCTTAACGGTCTCTTCGAGCGCCTCACCGACACCAGGTGGAGGTAGTGTTTCCGCCTATGTTGGAGCACTTGCTGCGTCGATGACTTGTATGGTCGCTAATCTTACCCTTGGCAAGGAAAAGTACAAAGAGGTCGAACCACAAGTGAAAGAAATTCTATCTCAGGCTGAAATGGTCCTTTCTTTATTGAAAACTGGCTTAAGTCAGGATATTGCCGAATTCTCAAATTTCATGGCCGTTTTGAAATTGCCGAAAAGCACAGAAGAGGAAAAAAGCATTCGTACAGAGAAACTTCAAAAGGTTTTAGTTTCTGCCACGGATACCCCTCTTGGGATTTCTCAAAACTGTTTTAAAATTTTACAATTAGCGCAAGAGCTGGCTCCAATTGGTAACAAAGGAGCCATTAGTGATGTTGGTGTCGCAGCATATCTAGCAGAAAGTGCGTTGAAATCAGCCATGCTTAGTGTCGACATTAACCTTCCAGGCATTAAAGATGAGGCGTATCAAGCACGGGTAACGGCTGAAAGAACGAAACTATTTGAACAAGCAGCCGTTCTTTGTGCAGAGACAGTGTCCGTCGTCCAAAGCCGTATGTAAAATTCGTCGTTCGTCGTTCGAACGGTGGGCTTCTAAGATCACGATGGGTTACGATGCATTGTGCCCTCGACCCGGAATCGTGCCCCAATTAGTCACTGAACCGTATTGGGCACGATGCATTGTCCTCCTACCCAGTAGGGGCACGATGCATCGTGCCCTGTTTTTTGTTATGATAGACATTGAGGTGAAAACTATGCCTAAAATATGGACAGTATCGGAGCTGGTCGGTCAAATCGGTCAAGTTCTCCAGGACAGAGT
>DHWG01000012.1 GCA_002413075.1 Desulfosporosinus sp. UBA5188
GGATTCTGGATGGACTCGGACATCCCATGGATGGGCGCCCACTTTTGACAGAAACATCTTATCCCCTGCAAAACAAGCCACCCAACGCCTTATTGCGTCCTCGTATCAGAGAGACACTCAGCGTCGGAGTCAGAGCGATCGATGGGATCCTAACGATTGGTCGTGGGCAACGCATAGGGATATTCGCGGGTTCTGGTGTGGGCAAAAGTACCTTATTGGGTATGATGGCCAGAAACACCGTCGCGGATGTTAACGTCATTGCCTTGGTGGGAGAACGAGGGCGAGAACTGCGGGACTTTATTGAAAAGGATTTGGGACCAGAGGGATTAGCCCGCTCTGTGATCATCGTGGCGACGTCCGATCAACCGGCTTTAGTGCGTTTGAAGGCGGCGTTTACGGCGACAGCCATCGCTGAGTATTTTCGGGATTGTGGACAAAACGTGCTGCTGATGATGGACTCTGTGACTCGCTTTGCAATGGCGCAACGGGAAGTGGGACTAACCGTGGGTGAGCCTCCAGCAACCCGGGGATATCCGCCTTCTGTCTTTGCGTTATTGCCGAAGCTGCTGGAACGCTCTGGCATGGCGGAGACTGGAAGTATTACCGGGATCTATACGGTGTTAGTGGATGGGGACGATCAAAATGAGCCTATTGCTGATTCCGTGCGCGGCATTCTTGATGGTCATATCGTCTTAACCCGGGAATTGGCGATGCAAAATAATTATCCGGCCATTGATATTTTACAATCTGTCAGTCGGGTGATGAACGATGTCATCAGTCCGGACCATAAAGAGCTGGCCGGTATTGTACGGCAACATATTTCCGTCTACCGAGATGCCAAGGATTTAATTGACATTGGTGCGTATACGTCGGGAAGCAATCTTAAGATTGATGCAGCGATTGCCCATATGGACTCTATTCTCGCTTTCACGCAACAAGGCGTAGACGAATACACAGGATTTGAAGAGATGTTAAAGCAACTGAAGGAGATTATTTAAAATCATGGCAGGATTTCGCTTTCGCTTGGAAGCAAGCCTCCGCTTAGCGGTACAGGCTTTGGAATCGGCTCAACGAGAGTTTGCCGAAGAAGTGCGATGTTGGGAGTCGCTCGTTGAAGCTTGCAAGCTTCAACAAGAACATTTCAATGAGGCCCAAGCAGGGCAACGGGAGGCTGGCCGACACAGAGCCGAAGAGTTGGGGCTGTGGCAGCTCTTCTCTGCGGAGCAACAACGTCAATTGCACCAATGTAAGGTAGCCCTGAGGGAGCAAGAACCCATCATGGAACGAGCACGACACATTTTATTGGAAGCTCACCGTGAAGTGGAAAAGTTCGAGCGTCTTAAGGACAAGCAGAGCAAGGCCTTTCAGTTGGCTGAGCTGCAGAAGGAACAAAAGGTCTTGGATGAAACGGGGCAAGTTCTTCACTGGCGTCAGCAAAGTAGCAACAATAAATAACCGGAAGGATGAGCTTATGATTAAGGTGACTCGATTAAATGACAAGATCTTCACCATTAATTCCGATTTAATTGAAATGATGGAAGAAACGCCTGATACGGTCATTACCTTAACGGGCGGAAATAAATTCGTCGTGTCAGAGTCCATTGAGGTTCTCATAGGGCGGATCGTGGAGTTCCGTCGCAATTGTTTTCCGATTTGCAAAGAGAAGGAGTCCACCAAACTATGAACCGAAAAGCTCTTATATTTATCATTCTTGCCTTGCTATTGGGCGTGGGATTGGGTGTTGGGGGGACGATACTGGCCCAAAAAACCATTTTCAAAGCGCCTTCTCAAACGACTGCGGTAGCGACTGTAGCGAAAAAAACAGGCGTCTTTTTACCGCTTGGAGAATTCACCGTAAATTTGCAGGCCGGAGCCTTTCTAAAAACGACCATTACCATTGAAGTCGCCGATGCGAAAGCAGAAGGTCTCTTGAAAGAAAAGGATGCCGTTTTGAAAGACCGGATCAATTCGGTTTTGATGAACAAATCCCTTGCCGATGTAAAAAATATTGAAAAATTGCGAGAAGAGCTACTGAAAAAACTCAATGAGGTTGCGGAAAACAAAGTCACGGACGTATTGTTCCTGACCTTAGTCTCCCAATAACATAGTTCTATTTTTATTGTACGTGGTCCGAACACGATGTATAAACAATATTAAAGCACCTACTACGATTCGGTTCAAGTCGTTCGAACAACGAATATCGAGCTACGAGCTGCGAAAATTACAAAAAGAGAGGGGGGATTTGATGGCAGATGTCTTGTCCCAAAGCGAAATTGATGCTCTGCTCAGTGCGTTGTCCGATGGGCAAGTCGACGTGGAAGAAATGCGGACTTCTAAAGATCATAAGAAGATTCGAGTCTACGATTTTAAGCGTCCTAATAAATTTTCCAAGGATCAGATTCACTCTCTCCAGAATATTTATGAAAATTATTGTCGAATCTTGACGACTTATTTCTCTGGACAGTTGCATTCTGTCATCGAAAGTAAAGTCCTTTCTATTGAACAACTCACGTATGATGAATTCATTCGTTCTCTACCAAACCCCACGGTCTTAGGCCTTTTCTCGTTGACTCCCTTGGAGGGAACTGTGTTGATGGAGGTTAGCCCCACGCTCGCTTTTACTGTTGTGGATCGTTTACTGGGTGGGCAAGGACAAGGCGCGGAAAAGAACCGGGAGTTGACGGAAATAGAAAGAACGATTGTCGAGAACCGTCTGGCCCAGATCATTGAACTCTCGGAAGAGGCTTGGGCAGAGGTCTACGAGCTAAAGCCTCGACTTGTATCAATGGAAACAAACCCTCAGTTTACGCAAATTGTCGCTCCAAATGAAATGATCGTGCTCATTACGATAGAAGTCAAGATTGGGGAAGAGGTCGGGATGATTAATATATGTATGCCTTACCTCGTGCTCGAGCCAATCTTGGGTAAGTTAAGTACGTTTTTCCTCTTTTCGACGCAGGCCAAGGTGACCTCTCCAGAGCAGATACAAGCGATTCGGAAAAAAATAGAGTGGGCGAAAGTGGATATGGTAGCGTTCTTAGGCCATTCAGAAATCCTCCTTCGTGACCTTCTCGAGCTTTCTAAGGGGGACGTTATTCCCCTCAACCAATCCGTCAACGGCACGCTGCCAATCTATGTGGGAGAATTCATGAAATTTAAGTCTATACCAGGGCTACACGGAGAACATCTCGCCGTTCAGATCACTGAAATTGTTAAGGAAGGAGGAGAAGATGATGGGTAATGGCATGCTTTCCCAGGAGGAGATCGACGCGTTACTTCGAGGTACGATGGAACCTGATCCAGAGCCGGAGACATCGTCTACAGATGATCTTCTCGATGATATGGAAAAAGATACGCTCGGAGAGATTGCTAATATCTCGATGGGCACCGCAGCCACGACGTTATCTCAGCTCTTAGGTAAGAAAGTGGATATTACCACGCCGCAAGTTGATCTAACGACTTCGGATCAAATTCGCAAAGATTGTCCTATTCCTTCCGTCATCTGTGATGTAAAATATAAAGCAGGTATTGAGGGCTCAAACCTCTTGATCCTTTCCCAAAGGGATGGCTCGGTCATCGTGGACCTAATGATGGGGGGAGACGGGAAAAATCCCACTCCAGATCTTTCGGAGCTCCAAATTAGTGGAATTTCAGAGGCAATGAACCAAATGATGGGCTCAGCTGCCACCTCAATGTCCACGATGTTTAATTCTATGGTGGATATTACTCCCCCCAATTTAGTGCTCACTGATTTGTCAACGGAGACGAATGTTATCCAGGATTTCCTTCATGCGGAGGAACCGTTGGTCCGCATTTCCTTCAGGATGGTTGTAGAAGATGTCATAGACAGTAATTTAATCCAAGTCATCCCGCTCAGCGTAGCCAAAGGGATGGTCAATAAGTTAATGAGCACGATGACGGGTAGTTCCGATGCGGCTCCAGCAGCACAAGCGACTGCTCGAATACAACCCACCTCTGTGGCGTATCAAACGCCGCCTCTAACCTACGAAACTCCGTCCCAGCCTTCCCAGCCTTCCCAGCCTTATCCAGCTCCTGTGTATGAAACGAGAAGGCAGACGCCCGTGCAACCGGCTCAGTTTGCACCCCTTCAACCAGGACAACCCATGGTACAGCCAGACAACCTGAGTTTGATTCTGGATGTGCCGTTGCAAATCAGTGTGGAGTTGGGTCGAGCTAAGAAAACAATCAAGGAAATCTTAGAGATGGGCCCGGGTTCAGTGATCGAACTGGACAAGCTGGCTGGAGAGCCGGTGGATATGATTGTCAATGGTAAGTTGATCGCTAAATGCGAAGTAGTGGTTATTAATGAGACGTTCGGGATTCGGATTACCGATATCGTGAATCCGCTGGAACGAATGAATTCACTGAAGTAAAGGAGGAAAACCGAGTGAGTGCTAATATAATGATTGTTGATGATGCCGCGTTTATGCGGATGATGCTGAAAGACATCTTAACCAAGAATGGGTTTACAGTGGTTGGTGAAGCAGAAAATGGGGCTGTAGCGGTGGAAAAATATATGGAACTGAAGCCGAATTTGACGATCATGGACATTACCATGCCAGAAATGGATGGCCTTCAAGCGGTCAAAGAAATTCGCAGAAGGGACTCGACGGCTAGAATTATCATGTGCAGTGCCATGGGGCAACAATCTATGGTCATCGAAGCCATTCAATCTGGGGCCAAGGACTTCGTCGTTAAACCCTTTCAAGCGGACCGAGTGGTTGAGGCTGTGACGAAGGCGTTGAAATAATATGCCGATAGAAGACC
>DHWG01000072.1:0-1090 GCA_002413075.1 Desulfosporosinus sp. UBA5188
TTAATTTACCACCTTTTTATTATCTAAGTGCCAACCAATTCCTCTGCGACGAGATTGTACCACGGATTTTTAAACACTACCGTAGAAAAACAGATCAGGCCATTCGTGCCAGTTTAGCCTTCCAGAGGCTCTTGAATTTTGACCAACAAGTCGTTATGGCTAGTTATATTCAGTCCTATATGACTGAAATTGATAAAAAGGCTGAATTAGAGAAGGTCTTAGATGAGATTGATAGCTTACAACGCAGGGTTAGCGAAGCCAGCCAAGCGTTGGCGGCAACTTCGGAAGAAACAGCGGCGTCGGCTGCGGAAATGAATGAAGTGACAGCCCTAATTTCGAACAATGCCTCCGAGGCGGCCCAATTTTCTGGTCGGGTTGATGCTTTGGCACAAGAGGGCGCCCGGAGAATTCAAATGATCTCAGAAACTATTTTGGGTCTAGCGAGTATGACCTCTGAAATGCAAGGCAAAATGAACGAACTTGATAAGAGTTCTGCACGTATTGCCTCGGTGACGGATGTGATCAAGGAAATTGCTTCTCAAACCAATCTCTTGGCTTTAAACGCTGCCATTGAAGCGGCACGCGCAGGAGAAAGTGGCCGAGGTTTCGGAGTCGTCGCCGAGGAAGTGAAAAAACTTGCCAGCCATTCCGAACAGTCTGTCAAAGAGATCAGCGAGCTGATTACGATCACGAAGCAAAATACGGTTGCTGTGAATCAATCCATTGCGCAAACAACTGAGGCTATGCAGAGCGCTGCGACCGAGGCGGAGGAAGTGGTTGGACGTTTTGGAGAAATCATGTCTGCAATTAATGCGAGTATCCAACAAGTCCAGGGAATTGCTCAACAGATCGATGCCTTAGCCTTGACAGCAGCCCAAATCGGAGCAGCCTCCGAAGATGTGGCCAATTCGGCAACGTCTTTGGCGCAGATGGGACTTGGGTGACACCGCACTCGGTACCTACGACGGTCCCTTCTCGCCATCCGTGGCTACAGGGACACTTGTCCATCCTTGGACAGCGCCATAATTCTGCGTAGGGACATGCCTTGTAAGCCCCTAAAAGGGGTGCGGGGTGCCCGCCAGACTAATCA
>DHWG01000072.1:1321-2885 GCA_002413075.1 Desulfosporosinus sp. UBA5188
ATGGCGGGAGGGGACCTTGGCTCGGTTGGCGGTAGCTCACGTCCCTGTTCGCGACCCCGTATTTGGGGTCGCTTACGCGGAAGTTTGCTAGCTGCTTACGTAAAGAAGTCGTGCTTGTGTGACGCTGCGTCCCGGGCTAGGACCGTGGTTAGGGGAGACGGCACATTTCATGTGCACCGTCTTTTTTCTAGGTAATTCAGAAATGGATGGGCTGGAATTGCATAAAATAAGATACATTAAATTTTGATAGGAGGAGCCGCATTGCTGGAAGATGCCTTTTACATACGCCGGATGTGGAGTTTCTCGCGTGCACTTGATCTCGGTTTAGTCGATGAGGAAATCGAAAAAGGTTTACAGTTTGCACTGGGGCAACGGCACGGAGAACGTGTTGCTTATATCGCTATGCGTCTGGGACGATACCTAGGATTTAGTAAGAAAGATTTAGTTCGTGTTACGGTCGCTGGACTATTACATGATATTGGAGCGTTAGGTTGCTTCCGAGAGTATCATGGGGACCCACGTATTTTGGAAAAACATTGTTTAGAGGGAGCTTTAGCGGTCGAACGTTTCCCTTCGGGAGCAATTCTTGCCTCTGCGATCAAGTATCACCATGAAACTCCGGATCCCATGCACGCTGCGTTACGTGTTTCTTCGGATGAAGTGACGTTGATGGCGCGAATTTTGTCTTTAGCGGATAAGATTGATCTACGTATGCTTCGTAAACCACATCCCCGGCAAGAAAGAGACGGGATTTTAAAATGGGTCAGGGAGAAATCCGGGATCTTATTTTATCCTGAAGTTGCCGCAGCGTTTGAACAGATTGCGCTTAAAGAAGCATTTTGGTTGGACATTGAACAACCAGATCTACTTCAAATTGCTTTGGGCCTCTTATGCGGAAAGTGGCACTTACGGTCGACGCGCGAATTAGAACCTGGATTTACAGATGATTTGGCGGCAACGTTTGCAGATTTAATCGACCAAAAAAGTAAATTTACGGCTCGCCACTCACGGTCGGTGGCCGAAACAGTGGAACGCTTGGCTAGGGGACTAGGCTGGAAGGAAGATCAGCTGCACGAAATCTATGTAGCCGGTTTACTTCATGACTTGGGTAAGCTCTCAATACCCAAGAAAATCCTGGATAAACCTGGGCCACTTGACGCAACTGAGATCGATATCATTCGAACGCATACGTATTATACACATCGCTTATTGACGGAGGCTGGTTTTCCAACACGGATGGTCGAATGGGCAGCCCATCATCATGAGCGTCTTGATGGCAAAGGTTATCCCTTTGCTTTGGCGGGGGAACTAATCGATGAGGGGTCTCGTTTGATGGCGATTGCAGATATCTTTGCAGCACTGACGGAGGATCGACCTTATCGTAAGGCTATGACTTCAGGTGAAGCGCTAGCCTTGATTGAGCGCGGGGCAGGGACAATGGTTGACGAGAAGTTGGTGGAAGTGGCCAAAAGGGTACTTGTGTGACACCGCGCTCGGTACTTACGACGCAAACCAAACTAACCGTGTAAGTTCTTAAAGAGGGAGCGGGGTGCCCGCCAAATGC
>DHWG01000133.1:0-1221 GCA_002413075.1 Desulfosporosinus sp. UBA5188
GTGGAGGCCATCCTAATGCCTGTTTTAACGGACTCTGAATCCAAGGCAAATACGCGCTGAATGACCACCATACCCTCAGCAATACCAAATCTAACTAAGTTTGGTTTGGTCGTAACGACACCACGCAGACCCATTCTTGCTAGAAGATGCATCCCCGCTTTATCCTTACCCACACCTTCAAGCATATCGAGATGAACTAATAAAACCTTATTAGCAGCGTGAACCCTTTTTATGATGGGAGGTAGTATATTAATGTCTGAACCTAAAAGAAAGATCGTCCCAATATTGGGATGGTGAATTGCTTCATTGAGGTCCTCTACCCTACGAATCGTTGCACCAATTTTCTTCTCTAACATGACGTTTTTCAGAAAATCCATTTGCCCTCCCCCTTCAGCCACGATACAAGGCCTTACCATCCGTTTTATAAAAAGGGAATCTTAAAATCTATCTTAGTAATTAAGTTTGGGCTCTATCCCCTTCAATAAGCGTTGATAATTCGTGCGATGACGCGCAAAAATCATCATAGCTGCCACAAAAACGAACGCTTTATAAGCAAGAGGCACCGATGAAAAGAGCGTCATTAGCACCGCTGTCACAGCACCTAAAGTAGACGCAAGAGAAACATACCGAGTCAATAATAAGACTATCGCAAAAACAACAATCGCTATTAAAGAGATCCAGGGTACTAGAACTGTAATGACGCCAAAGCCTGTTGCAACACCCTTGCCTGTCGGCTTAAATTTGAAAAACGGATTCCAACCATGACCAATGATTGCTAAGATCCCACCGCCTAAACCGCCCCAAGGACCCCATAGACTGAGACAAAGTGCTGTTGCTAAGATACCTTTCAAGGCATCACCAGCAAATACAGCGAGGCCATATTTAGCACCGAGCAATCGAAAAGCATTCGTTGAGCCAATGTTACCACTGCCTTGTGAGCGAATATCCACGTGTTTGATACGTCCCGCTAAATAAGCAAACGGTATGGCTCCTAGGAAATAAGCAAAAAGTAAGGCAAAATACTTTAACATGCCCATGAACCCTCCTCTTTTAAACGCCAAGCTTGTTCCGATTTCGCCCTTGTCTTGCGCGCGACTCTGTATGAGAAGGAAATTTCCTCTAATTACCATTGTTTGCTTCTTAGTTTATCAGATTATAGCGGGAAATCAATTGATGAACTGACTATTTGGTGGTATTTTCTGAAAGTTTCTCTGATGAATG
>DHWG01000133.1:1428-8527 GCA_002413075.1 Desulfosporosinus sp. UBA5188
GTACCATGCTGAATTTGCACTTTGCACACACCACATTCCGTGGTCATTCCTTGGATATCTCCTCGGTCAACACCCACCTTAACCGCTTCAAAGAGTGAACTCCCAATTTTCATGGCTTTGTCGTATTTTTCGGCCTTAAAGCCATAACTTCCGGATAGGCCACAGCAACCAGCATCAAGATTGCGAATTATTAGGTCAGGAATTAATTTTAAAATACGCATGGCTGGTGTTCCGATGCCTTGTGCTTTCAAGTGGCAAGGGGGATGGTATCCGTAGGAAGTTTTTACTTCCTTAAAATCAAGAGGTAATTCCCCTTTTTCATAGAGTTGCCACAGGAATTCGAATAAATCATACGACTGAGCACCGATGAGCTGGGCTGATGTCGTTTGCAACTTTGGATAATCTTGTTTTAACGTCAAACCGCAACTCGTGCAGGAGGTGATGATCGGCAACCCCGCTTCCAGGTAAGGTTGCATTAACGCCAGGTTATAAAGGCCGTTCTGATGCGCCTTGTCAAACTGACCGTTCGCCTCTAAGGGTAAACCACAGCAATGAAAATCAGGGACTATCGTTGTATATCCGGCATGTTCTAACACTTTGATGACGACCCGCCCGGTATCCCCTTCGTTATACCGCGTGTAGCAGCCTGGGAAATAGACCACCTGTTTGCCAGCACTTGCTCCAAGCGTTCCACCTTTGTTCCCCTGAACGGATAAAGGTTTAGCATAGGCTGGTAAGGGGCCACTTTTGCTGATTAACAGTCCTTTATCAAGCGCTAGACGCACCAGCTTAATCTTTAGAACTTGGTTGGTCAAAGTGGGCCATATGACGCCTAGCTTGCCAAGATATTCCGCCCGTCCCAGTACATAACCTCTCAACTGTAATTTCAAACCCAGTTTGTTCTTGTGGGGTGCTTTACTGGCGGCTCTGCGTGCGCTGAGAATCATCTCCGTTATTTTAACACCGGAGGGACACGTTAGTTCACAGGTCTTACAATTTGAACAATCATCCAAAAATGTTTCACCTAAGCTGATCTGTCCCCTACGAAAACGTTCCATATCCGGGCCTAAACCTTTCGGGCCCATAAAATTCGGATTCACTTTGGCCACTGGACACTGGGCCGTACACACACTACATTTTTGACAAGCATCTAATTGAGCTGCCCATTCATCGTTTGAATCCACGGTCAAGGATCTCCTCCCTTTCAAACGCTCCGTCTCCTAAATTAATTCTGCCGCTGCGTAACCCGATGTAATTGATACGCCTCCACCACATTTTTGAGTCCAAGGGTCCCAATGGGCTAGCATTCTACCCGCGACATGGACATTATCCCAAACCAGTTTCCCATTTTCTGGATCGAGGGGACGCAACCATTCATCCGTTTCCACACCGATCTGGGCAAAAGGTTGCGGTGCCAAGAATCGGGGGTCACTCCATCCTTTCGGTACAAAGAGGGGAAGATCAAACACACTCTCACGGATCGACTGTCTTACCATACCCACTTTGATGCCTCCACCTAACAGCCCGCCGGTTGCTATGATGAACTTTTCACCTTTTAAACACAAAGACTTACCCATGCTGTGCACCGTGAGTTCTGGGCACGACTTCACTTGATTTTCCGTGGTCGACGCTCCGTTGAACGATACCGCACGAGCCCCGAGCATCAATTCACCCCCTAAATCGCTAAACACGTGTTTTAGATATTCCGCGAAGTAGCGGCCATGTGGGCTGGGCACAAAGGAACTCATTTCTAAGATAGGTAAAGAAAATTCCTTCTGATACGGTTTAGTCCGTGAAGCATCAAAATACTCCGTTACCAGACTGGGCAAAACCACGACAAGCCTCTCCTGTGTCTTGCCTGCTTGCTGATGTCGGCGTTTGATCTCATCAATTTCATGAGCCAGAGCTATTTGACCCTCTTCCGACCTCCATATATTCGCATAATCTATGCTTGATACGCTCTTGCCCAGTCGGGTCCATTCCGCAAGAGCTGCCACTTGCATCCTCTTCTCACTCACCTGCCAACCTGGAAATTCTCGTGCCAGGTTAGCCATTACAATCTCCGGAAAGAAATCTTTCAAACCTTCGGGCACCAAAAGCACCAACTTACATGGCTCCTGACGATCAGGCAGAACCATGTTGCGCGGCATCAGATCTCCACGCCGAACCGTTCCTAAGACGGTGAGCGCAGATTGTGGTGTATCTTTGACCACATACTCCGGACATATCTCTTGTACGAAACGTTTGCCCTGAGCAACCGCCTGTGAATTAAATAAGGTATAGGGGTGTTTTGGCAAATGACGCAAATTCTCGACCTCTCCATAGTCAAAAATCCCTGAGAAATAAAAGAGGGTTCCAACTCCTTCAGTGATTAAAAGCACCTTTTTGCCCCGTTGGGCCGCCCGAATTCCTGCGATCCAACCGGCTAAACCGCCCCCCACCACTATGGCATCCCACATCTTGTTCATCCCCCACTTTCTTCAACCTTAAAGTCTAGAACATTCAAATACAGAGCTCGCGCTAATTCACTCTCACGGAGTTGCTCACCCCAAAGGACTGGGGTTATGCCTCTCCAACGTTCGGCCAAGAGCTTATGATACTCTATTACGGTTCTCTCCCAACCACCGCCGAATGCCTGCTGAAGCATAGGGGTCGCCCGGTAGGTACAATAAGTCCCTTGACACGTGCCCATTCCCAGTCTGGTCTGACGGCGAAGATCGTCAAGAGAGTGGACGGAAGGATCTTGCAGAGCATGGAGGACTTCCGCTTGAGTGACCATTTCGCACTCACAGACAAATTGTCCCAGTAGCGGTTGTTGTGCAATCGCCTCAACCACGGATCCGGTTTGTTCATTTAAACGTTCCATCATCTTGTCAGCTGCCGCCGTTCCTAATAATCGGCGGGCCTGATCCCAAACCTCTGTTGCAATCTCATGCTGCAAGGGCTCTTCCGCAGTACGACATGTTGTGTGAACCTCTAATTTAGTGGCAACCCAGTCGGTCACTTTCTCTGCCATCAAACGATATGTCGTTAATTTTCCGCCTACAATACTCACCAGCCCCCGAACTCCGTCCATTTTTTCATGATCCAGGAGGGCAAAATTACGACTAACGCCTCGGCCTTCATGGTCAGCGTCGTCGGCACTTTCATATAAAGGGCGAATACCCGCGAAGGCTCGAATAACACGATATTGTTTGATCTCTTCCAGCAAGTTTTGGCCCATTTCAAGCAAATATGTGACATCTTGTTCGTTCACGAGATGATCATCCGGTAATTCTACGGTATGAGACGTCGTCCCTAAAATAGTCACCGTCTCGTGTGGTACAAAAATATCACCATCACCTGGCGTTCGTAGATGGTTGATCACTCGATTAAACAGACGTTGGTTAAAAACTAGTAATGAGCCTTTATTTTTTACCATCTGCACCTCGAAACCAGACATTGCGGCAATCTCGGAAGACCAAGGCCCCGCAGCATTCACCACGATCTTACTACGCACTTGGAGCTTCTCACCCGTTATGAGGTCTTCTGCATAGACACCGACCACATGCCCATTTTCTAACCAAAGCGACTGAACTTTACAATAGGTTTGATACGTTCCTCCGTATTTTTGGGCGGATTTCAAATTCGCCCAGAGTAATTTAAAGCCATCAACAGTCGCATCTGGCACTTCGAAAACCCGCTTCGCCTGTCGTGTCAACAAAGGTTCGATTTGAAAGGCTTCTTCTAGTGGAACTTCCTTCACTAGTATTCCCGCTAGTGCACACCCCTTGATCCATAACTGCAGATAGTTTGGGTCATCACCCTTTAAATAGACAAACCAGCCAGAAGTATCTTCAATGCAATGTGCTGCAATATGTTTCAAAATTATATTTTCCTCGATACACTCTTTGGCTGCTTTTTCATCTTTGACCACATAGCGACCGCCACTATGCAAAAGGCCGTGGAAACGTGAACTTGTGCCATGGGCCAAATCCCCCTGTTCTAACAAGAGCGCCGGTATTCCACGCAAACTGAGGTCTCTCAATATACCGACCCCCGTCGCTCCCCCGCCAATGACCACAACCTGGGTATCTATCTCACGCATTCGTATGTCCTCCTTACCAGAAATAGAGAAGCCACTAAAGAAACCGTTGTTATGCAATGGCCTCTTTGGTGGCTTCTCTTAATCTCCGAGCCGCCTTATATTATTGTTACGCCCACCATTAGACCTCTACAGCCTACTTAAGGCTTAGTCTTCTTCCCAATTTTTGGACCGTTCAACGGCTTTCAACCAACCCTTGTAAAGTTTCGCTCTCTTTTCTTCTTCCATATCAGGCTCAAACCGGCGATCGAGCAACCAATGACTTGCCAGTTCTTCTTTACTAGACCAGAACCCAACGGCCAAACCTGCGAGGTAGGCAGCGCCTAAGGCGGTCGTCTCGATAATTTCAGGTCTGTCAACCCGCGTTCCTAGAATGTCTGCTTGAAACTGCATGAGGAAATTATTGGTGACAGCACCTCCGTCAACTTTTAACGACTTTAAGGAAATTCCAGAATCGGCCTCCATGGAACCTAAAACATCTTTGGTTTGATACGCTAGGGAATCCAGGGCCGCACGAATAATATGGTCTTTAGTGGTTCCCCGAGTCAAGCCAAAGATCCCTCCTCTAGCACGCATATCCCAATAAGGAGCACCCAAACCAACAAAGGCAGGGACAAAATAAACGCCATCAGTATCTTTGACCTTTTGAGCAAAATACTCGGAATCCGGAGCAACATCAATGACTTTCAAACCGTCGCGCAACCACTGAATCGCTGCACCCGCAATAAAGATACTGCCTTCTAAGGCATATTCCACCTTGCCATCAATCCCCCACGCAATGGTGGTCAACAAGCCATGTTTCGAGGTGTGTATTTTAGTGCCTGTATTCATGAGCATAAAGCATCCTGTACCATAGGTATTTTTAGCATCTCCTGGTTCAAAACAAGCTTGCCCAAACAAAGCGGCTTGCTGATCGCCCGCAACCCCTGCAATAGGAATTTCATAACCCAAGAAGACCGCTGCATCGGTATTACCATAGACTTCACTCGAATTGTGGACCTCAGGCAACATGTTTTGTGGTACGTCAAGCATTTCTAGCAATTCTTTATCCCACTGCAATTCGCGAATATTAAACATCATGGTGCGAGAGGCATTTGAATAATCCGTAACATGCACTTTTCCACCCGTGAGTTTCCAGATTAACCAGGAATCCGTCGTTCCAAACAGCAACTCACCTTTTTCAGCTTTAGCACGAGCGCCTTCAACATTATCTAAAATCCATTTTACCTTTGTGCCAGAAAAATATGCATCAACCACGAGCCCTGTTTTTTCTCGAACCATCGCTTCATAACCCTTAGCCTTTAAGTCGTCGCAAATAGCGGTTGTTCTGCGACACTGCCACACAATGGCGTTACAGATGGGTTTGCCCGTATTTTTATCCCAGACAACCGTCGTTTCACGCTGATTGGTAATTCCAATGGAAGCGATTTCGTCAACTTTTATGCCTGTTTTGGCAATGAGTTCTGCTATGACTCCATATTGTGTGCTCCAAATTTCCTCAGCATTATGCTCAACCCAACCTGCTTTAGGATAGATTTGAGTAAACTCCTTTTGGGTCACGTCGACAATCTTACTTTCTTTGTTAAAAAGGATCGCTCTGCAACTAGTGGTACCTTGGTCAAGGGCCAAAATGTACTTTTTCATGCTAATCCTCCTTCTTTTATTTGAAACTCAGGTTCCTAAAATTAGGTTCCCATATACACAATTTTGTATAACAAAGCGCCTAAAACTCCGCCTATGATTGGGCCAACAACTGGAACCCATGAGTAAGCCCAATCAGACGTTCCTTTTCCCGCAATGGGTAATAAGAAGTGGGCGATTCTAGGTCCTAAGTCCCGTGCAGGATTAATGGCATAACCCGTAGGTCCACCAAACGATACACCCAGACCCCAGATCAAGAAACCCCATAATAGTGGATTGAGGCCTGAAGCCGTCGCAGTTTTGGTAATTCCGATGGAAAGTCCGACAAAGAGCAAAACAAAGGTGCCTATGATTTCCGTCAATAAATTTGCAGGATAGCTTCGAACTTCTGGTGCTGTGCAGAACACCGCCAATTTAGCAGCCTTATCTGCCGTTGCCTCCCATTGCTTCAGATAAGTCAGGTAAACCAGCGTTGCGCCAATGAACGCTCCTAACATTTGGGCCACAATATATCCCGGTACTTCTATCCAAGGAAAGAGTCCTATAGTTGCCAATCCAATAGTCACCGCTGGGTTTAAGTGTGCTCCGCTGATGGGACCCGTGGCATAAATTGCTAAGAGCACACCAGCTGCCCACCCCAAGGTGATCATAAAGAAGCCACCATTTGTTCCCTTGTTCTTGCTTAAAGCCACGTTTGCTACAACCCCACAACCAAATAGCATGATGATCATTGTACCTAGCATTTCAGCTATGAACTTTGTTGTCATCTAACGATTCCTCCTTAATTTTTAAGAACAATACTTAGTTACAAAGTGCACGAGTGTATCAGCTCAGTTATACGTTCCAAACCTTTCATATTAAATATTACCTCCGTGCTCCTCCTTTCTTTGCGTAGATAAAGCCTCTATACATAAGTAACCTTACCTCCCTTCCTTCCCAAGTTCACCCTCTCAATATCCTCAACACCAAAAACCTAAAGTGTGTTGAATAGAATTGTAAGAATATTCAGCCACTTTATGTAAAAATGAAGCCGAAATTAAGCTACAATTCATTTTAAGGAATCACAGCATAATTTCGGCTCTCTTTTACTCTAGCCTTTGTATGTAATTTTCTTGGAATATTTGAAATAGTAAACTATAAATGGAAGGATTTAAGTTGTCTATAATGTCAGTATATTCTTTTTTTTCTAAATGTACAATACCTTGCTTGTCCTTAATTCCAGATATATACTTTTCTTTTTTGTAAAACTATAATGACTAAGCGTACCTGAGCACACGCTGTGCGAACCGGCCAAGATTCTGAATTGGCCGACACCCCGCCTCGGTTCCAAGCCCGACGACTCTCCAGAGAAAGTCGCGACAACACGGAGTGAAG
>DHWG01000133.1:8578-23097 GCA_002413075.1 Desulfosporosinus sp. UBA5188
CTTAACACGGAGGAAGCCTTAGAACGAGCAACTTACCAAACTTAACGAAGACGAGGACCCCATACCAAGGGCTGAGCACAAGGACGTGCGAAGCCGCCAATGCGTCACGGACGACGCATTTGGCGGGAACCCCGCCCGCTCTCATCAAGCGCTTGCGCCTTAGTTTGGCCCACGACCGTAGCGGCTGACCGAGTGTTTCGCGACTTCTCAAGGCGGCGACTTTCCCTAATAGCGCTTCCTGACCGTTGTCGCGGCAATCCCCAACTCGTCACGGTACTTAGCCACCGTCCTCCTAGAAATCCCCATATTTCTGGCCTCAAGAAGATCTGCTAACTTCTGATCAGAATAGGGTCTTTTGGGATCTTCTGACGCGATAATATCATGCAAAGCCAGTTTGATCCCCTCGGTCGTGATGCTCGATTCGTTATTGTGCCCTCTGCCCATGCTACTCGCGAAGAAAAATTTAAACTCGAAAATACCCCGGGGTGTTTGGATGTATTTATGGGAGGTCGCCCGACTGACGGTTGACTCATGAACCCCGACTTCTTCGGCAATATCCTTTAACGTCAGCGGTTTTAGATAACGGATGCCTGAGCGAAGAAACTCAGTTTGCCACTTCACAATGGCATTGGCGACTTTATAAAGCGTAAGCCGTCGCTGCTCAATACTGCGAATAAGCCAGGCAGCGGCGTTCAGTTTCTGTTCAACAAATTTGCGGGTGTCTGTGCCCTCTTCATGGCTTAGCGCGTCACGGTAGGCCTTGTTGATCCCCAAGCGGGGTACGGTTATGTCATTGACCAGGATAATGAATTCCCCTTCGATCTCTTCAATCACAACATCTGGAACGACGTAGCGAACATCGCCTGGTCCTGAAAAGCTGCGGCCTGGTTTGGGATCCAGTGTACGCACCAAATCGGCGAGTTCCTGCACCCTACTTATGGGGATTTTAAGAGCATGGGCAATTCGTTGCAAACGCCCTGCCGCCAGATCTTCAAGATGTTTTAAGAACTCTGGAAATTCAGGTGGATAGCTTGGCAAGAGCGGCAACTGCAAACGAAGACATTCCTCTAAATTTCTGGCTCCCACCCCTAAAGGGTCAAGTGTTTGAACCACCGCCAACGCTTCTTCAGCCGTTTTAAGAGAGACTTTAGTTTCACGGGCAATATCTTCTAACGTGAAGGCAAGACAGCCATTATCATTCAAGTTACCCACTATGTACTCGGCTACAGCTAACGACGCCGAGAATTTCTGGACATGGAGTTGTTCCAACAAATGCTCTAGAAGCGTCGGCGTTGCCGCAATAAAGGGATCAAAGCGTTGTTTGTCTTCCACAACCACGCGTTCCTGACGAACGCGATTTTCATCCTGATCATGAAAGTAGTCCTGCCAATCCACTTCCCATTTTTCCTCTGCTGGACGTTCCTCCTCGGCTGTGGGTGCTGCGTCGGTTCGTTCTACCTCTTCTTTAATTTCCGAACTTTCTTCTTGAGTCTCCAACAAAGGATTCTCCAGAAGTTGCTCCTCAACATATGTGCTTAGCTCGAGTGCTGACAACTGTAAAATAGTAATTGCCTGGCGCAATTCTGGTGTCATAATAAGTTTTTGAGTTTGCTCTAGACTTAAGCCATACCCTAACCGCACTTTTTATCCCCCCAAACCCTTGGATTTAAGTGATCCTATAAAATGTAACTTACTAACTGTTTTCGGACTTTTGGGTCCTGATTCGTTCCGCCAATTCATCTATTTTTCTCATCCGATGATTCACCCCTGATTTACCAACTTTAGGCCGTAGCATTCCTCCAAGTTCTTTTAAACTGGCATCGGGATGTTCCAACCTAAGCTCCGCCATATCGCGCAATGTGGATGGTAAGGCCTTTAATCCGATGGTATCCATGATGAGTTGGATATTTTGCAACTGACGCACTGCTGCATCCACCACTTTATCAAGATTAGCGGTTTCACAATTGACCAACCGATTGACTTGATTCCTGACGTCTTTAAGCACTCGAACATTTTCGAACTCCAAGAGGGCATGATGGGCTCCTATAAAACCAATAAAATCAACAATATGCTCACTCTCTTTGATGTAAACGACATACCAATTCTTACGCATGCTGACTTTAGCCCCTAATTTAAAACGATTGACCAATTGACATAATGAGTCAGCATGCTGCTGATCATTACTGACAATCTCTAGGTGATAGGTCCCTTCTGGATTATTAATCGAGCCTCCAGCCAAAAAGGCGCCTCGCAGATAAGCCTTTTTATCACAGCGCTTTTTAACCAAATTCGGGGCAATTTCATGGTAAATTTGTCCTTCTTCATCAACTAGGCCAAGGTTTTTTAATTCTTCAAGCCCACTGAGATGGATACTTACCATATAGGAATTATTTTTACGGAGCCTGAGTTTGCGCCTGACCACAATATCCACCGGTCGTTTAAGAACATCCTTAGCCAGGCGAAAGATCTTACGGGCTACCGGAGCACTCTCTGTCGTGACATTCAGGGTGTACTGTTGGTTCGCACTGATTTGGAGGGTTCCGTCCATACGGACCAACGCTGCCAGTTCTGCCAACTCACAACATGACTTCTGACTGCCTAAGCGCGCCAGTTCTTCTTTGGTATCAGCACTAAAGGACAATCCGGCTCCCCCCTTTCTCGTGGTTCGATTAATCTTTACGAAGCTTTCTGGTGAGTAAATAAGAATCGACTAAGGCAATTCGTTCTCCCATGGGTTTTAAACGAAAAAGCAAACGAATCAGTTCTTTAGCTAGGGAATCCGGATCGTGGCGAACGACATTCCCAACTTGCACTAAATTCGCCTCATAATACCTGGCCCCCAACTGCTCCACCTCTTTGGGATCATTCACCACTGGAACGGCCGCTTCCGCGACGTACCTTTTTAGAAGTGGTGCATTAATTTTCCCCTTGGCAGCAAGGACTGCATCGACAAAGTCTGGGCCACAATGGTCTAGAATTGCTTTAAGGTGATCAGACACCCGGTAGCCGTCCGTCTCCCCTTTCTCCGTCATGACATTACATACATAAACACAAGGAGCTTTTACTTCTCGGATTTTCTCTCTGATACCACCCACCAGCAGATTTGGCAGAACGCTCGTATAGAGGCTTCCTGGACCCAGAACAATCAGATCTGCCTCTTCAAGGGCTTGCAAGGCTTCAGGTAATGGCTGGCAATCGTTGGGTTCAAGGTAAACTCGGTCAATTTTCCCTTCGGTGACCCGGACGGCTGTTTCTCCAGAGACACGAGTCCCGTCCTCCAAGTCAGCGATGAGGACAATTTGCTCCAACGTGGAAGGAAAGACCTTACCACGGATCGCAAACACTTTGCTGACCTGTTCGATGCCTTTTTGAAAATCCCCATAGATATCGGTTAGCCCTGCCAAAAGCAGGTTCCCTAAGCTATGCCCTTGTAGTGCTCCGCTTACAAAGCGGTAAGAGAAAAGCGTGTCCATGACGTCCTCAGTATCAGACAAAGCCACGAGACAATTTCGAACATCACCCGGTGGTTGAATCCCCAGTTCATCGCGTAATTTCCCAGAACTTCCGCCATCATCTGAAACGGTGACAATCGCCGTGAGATTACACGTATATTGTTTTAGGCCTCGCAGGAGGGCTGAAAGTCCAGTACCCCCACCCACCACGACAATCTTGGGTCCTCTGCGCAGATGATTGCGCGAATACATCACATCAACGATTTTTCCTTCGTTATCGGGGAGTACCGACGAAATAATTGAGTTTAGCAAACGTTTAAAACCTAAGATAATTGCTGCGATTCCCAAGAGGCTAATGATGGCTCCGGTTGGTACCGCAATGTGCGGTGTACTGCCCGTCATCTTGTAGATGATCTCTCTGAACTGTAACTCTGCGTAACCCAGTGCCACTCCGTCATTCATGACAGCAAACCCAGTGGCAAACAGAAAAATTCCGAGAACGGCTAGCAGAAACCACCTTTTTACTTTCAGATTGGGGTAGAGCCATTTCAGGTAACGTAAAAATCCTTCATACTTATTAGAATTCATCGCGCTGTTCCAACTTTACGATTTTTAGCAACATCCCTATGTTTTACACTGATGCCATAATTATGCTCCTGTAAAAATTGCCCCACCCGTTCGGCAATGGCCACAGAGCGATGTTGTCCACCTGTACAGCCAATTCCAATGACTAAGTGATTCTTGCCCTCTTCAATATAAAAGGGCAGGATGTATTCCAGCAAGTCCAAGTACTTCTTCATAAACTCTTGAGCGATTGAGTTACCAAAAACATAGTCCTGAACCAAGGTGTGTTCACCAGTTAGCGGACGTAACGCCTCAACATAAAATGGATTTGGTAGAAAACGCACATCCATGACAAGGTCTGCGTCCATCGGGCTTCCGTATTTAAAACCAAAAGATACGACTGAAACGGCCATTTGGTCCAGTCCTTGCGCTTTACAAAACAGCTCAGAAACTTGGGAGCGGAGTTCTTGAGAAGATAATTCGGTCGTATCGATAATGTAGTCAGCCCGAATTCTTAACTCCTCTAGTTGCTGACGTTCCGCTTGAATCCCATCTAATACACGCCCATGCGGCGAAAGAGGGTGCCGACGCCTAGATTCTTTATAACGACGAATCAACGTTTCATCTGATGCATCCAGAAAGAGGACCTCGATATTAAAGCCTTCCTTCTCTAAATTATCCAAGGCTTCACTGAGTGACGAAAAAAATTCTCCCCCGCGCAAATCGCAAACAATCGCCGCTTTAGTGACTTTCCCCCTGGACTGAGCACATAACTCCGCGAATTTAACAAGAAAGGTCGGCGGTAAATTGTCAACACAGAAAAACCCTCTATCTTCAAGACTTTGCATGGCCTGCGTCCTTCCAGCGCCAGATAAACCCGTGATGACAATGAGCTCTATTCCTTTTTTATCTAATTCTTCCATCGTTACACCCCTCCTGTTATTTGGAATATGTTGATCATTTGACCACTAAGGCTTGATCGCTTCCCCTTGTGCGCGGGCCAGAGCTTCCTCTGGAGTCAAGGTACTAGTAAGAACGTTGTTCCAAGCCGCGTTTTGAAGTGGGATTAGCTTCCACTCTGAAGCATTTCCCTCTAAAGCCCACGCCTTAGCAAAGGCAATATTGGCCTGTGGGAAAACACCTTTTTGAGCTTCTGGAAGTTTATAATACCCCATATTAGCTGGAAGAAGACGGCCCGCTTTCATCATTGCGCCTTCCAATTCCGGGGTCAGCAGAGCTTTCTCAACGATCTGAATCACCGGCGACATCGCTTCATTCGTCTTAATCGCAGAATTCGCAATCCCTAAGGTCGAGCCTAAAAGCGGTTGTCCTTGCCCACCCACCAAGTCAGACAGTTGCAGGCTTCCCCAAGGTATATTTTGCTCTGTTAAGGATTTAGCCTGACTCGCACCAGCGATCATAAAGCGGGTTCCTCCAGCCGCAAAGGTCGTGGCTACAGAAGGATCGATCCGAAGGCTTTTAGCCGTTTGCCAAGTCAAAAGCTGTTTAAGAAACGCCACATTGAGGGGGTCATCAAGCACTGGTTTTCCGGCACTCACCAACCGCCCCCCTGAGCCATTCCACCAGGCTGAAAGAGAGGAAGTATCCGCCGCAGCAAGAGACATACCCCCTTTACTGGAGAAGAGGTCGTCCAGATTGGCAGGAACAGTGGCTGTGTCCGTTCGGAAATATATTAACGGAATATCTGTCAACCAAGGGGACGCATAACTCACGCCTCCAAATTTAAAAGCTGACAAGGTCGCTGGAAAGGCCTCTTGATCATTGTACGCTATTTTGGCTAACGTACCGTGTTCATAAAGCTGGCGGATGATCTCTTTTGAAGCAATAAATATTTCCGGCCCTTCTCCCCCGGCTTCCGCTCGATAGGAGAAAGCTGCAAAGTTCGGTTCCGGGATATATTTGAGCTTAATGATCACCTCAGGATGGCTCTTCATGATGGTTTGGCTCTGTCCCTGTAGGGCATCCGCCTCTGCCCCTTGCAGCGAATGCCATATTTCCACCACCCCTGGCGCTGGTCCCCCTGGTTGTCCAGTCTGCGGTGCTCTCGTGCACCCAATAACAAGTAGAAATATTGCCGCTATAAGTCCACAAAATGTGACGCTTTTGCGTAAGAAATATCGTGACGTCATTGTACTGTACTCCCATCATCCTCGAACCGGTAAGCTTTTACCTTCCCCTGTTGATAGTAAAAAAGATACCAACACGGCGCTAGTGATTCCCCTTCTCCGACCTGAAATATATCAGAGGTGAAATAGGCGACGGCCGTATTGCGGCTCCACTGACGTCGGTCCATTTCTTGGAACTCCGGAATTAATTTGTCCCAACAACCATCCCGTCGAACGTCCTCCTGCCTAGTTTTCCACAGATCAGCTTTCCCCTGCGTTTCCAGGCTAACCTTTGGTCTCAGTTGTAGATAGTCAGGGACCGTGTTGGGGCGCTCCCAAAGGTAATAATCAAACCGCAATGCGTCGCAGATTATTTCCCGTGTGGGGAGATCTAAGCTCTGAGCTTGAAAGGATTCGCCGAATTCCCATAGCTTGTCGAAGAGAGCTTTGCCCTGCCACTGTCGGTTAAACCAACCACACTGTTCCCAGAACTCAGCAAACTCATGGTAAAAATCAAACGGAGTTGGGAACAATTTCAGAACTTCACACAAGGCATGTTTAAACTTCCCTGAATTATAATATTTATCAAGTAAGTCTTCCATACGTAATAATTGAAGTATTTTGCCATGGGACAAGTGAGGTGTTTCTAAAATAGTATAGGGTGGATCGGGGGAGTATACGAGACCATATTGGTGGCTGTGCCGACGAAGTCCTGATCCTTTAAGTACTTTTAAGAACCCGAGTTGGAGCATATCGGGCTTGACGCGGCAGACATCGTTAAACGACGTTCGAAAATTTGTCCAGTTTTCCTCTGGTAACCCAACAATCAGGTCAAGATGGAGGGGTATATGTAGCCTCTGCATTTCAGGTAGGTATTTTTTCCATTCCTCAAAGTTTTGAGGGCGTGAAACAATCTTCAGTGTCGGTGCGTGGGTAGACTGTACACCAATTTCCAATTGTATTAGACCTCGAGGGTAAGCTCTTAAATAAGCCATCCATTCGTCATCGAATAGATCCCCTGCCATTTCGCAATGAACTCGAATCCGCTGAGAATCAGGGAAGTCTTCACTCTCTTCCCTTACTATGTCCAAAATCCGTAAAGCATGACGCTTATTCGCATTGAACGTTCGGTCGACAAACTTAATAGTGCGGGCACCGTTTTTCAGCAAATGGCGAAACATTGTGCGAAAACGCTCAGGCTCTAAAAACCGAACGCCCCGAAATGTTGAGGACAAACAATACTGACAGTTAAAGGGACACCCTCTCGTTGTCTCGACATAAACAAGGCGGCCTGTAAAATCTTCGTTCTCCGTATAGGGATCGGGGAGTTGGTTCAAATCAGACGCTGCAAGTTGGAGAGGATTGATGATAATTTTTCCGCCCTTGTTCCAAACAATACCAGAGACGTGGGAAAGGTCCTCTCCTATCTGCCATGTATTAAGCAGTTCTAGAAAGGTTGTTTCCCCTTCCCCAATGACCAGGGCATCCACCTCCGGATGCTCAATTAGAAACGCCTCTGACTCGAAGGAAACTTCCGGACCCCCCATGACAAATTTCACCTTTGGACAGACAGGATGCAGCTGCCTGATCAGCGCAACAATCTCTTTCAGGTTCCAGATATAACACGAAAAGCCTATGACATCGGCCTTGGCTTCATAAAGTTCCCCAGCAATTCTATCCAGCCGATCGTTAATGCTAAATTCCCGCAATAAGACGTCAGGGTATACAACGTTCACCTGACTCCGCAAATAGCGAAGGGCTAGATTCGTGTGGACATATTTTGCATTGAGCGCAACCAAAAGAACACGCAAAATAGACAACCCCCTTCCGCTTAATTATACACGGTTTAGCCAGCTTATAGCAATTCTTGTGCCAGATTGTACTAGAAATGAAAAACTTTATTTTTTCCACGTAAAAACAGTCACTAAACCCGGAGAATCCCCCCGGTTTAGAGACTGTTATCGCATTTTATGATCTATTCAGCTTTGGAAATCTTAGAAGCCGTCTTTGCTTCCATGATGCAAAACCTTTTGTTACTTCAACCATTAAATCCACCTGGAAAAAGGACTGGAGCGACCTTCGGCGTAATCACCCCGAAGGCGTACCCTTGTTGTTTAAGATACTTAATAATCCGTGGCAACGCCTCCACCGTTGTTACCTTCGCCGCGGCGTCATGCATCAGGATAATAATCCTAGACTTACCAGGCACTTGGCTTTTAATATTATGGACGAGTTGGTCCGCCGGGACGCGCGGGGCGGCAGCATCGCCAGCGCTGACATTCCAATCATAGATTAAATAATCTTCGGCATCTAGAGCGTTGTAATAATTGACATGAAAATGCCCCTGTGTTCCTCCGGGCGCCCGAACAATTCTTGGGCGGGTCCCAATTGCTTTAAAAATAAGGTCTTCCGCTTGTTTGATGTCTGATAAAAAAGCCTCTGGATTTCTATAAATACACTGGTTTTAAGTATCAGTGTCACCAAGGTTACACGACATATTAGCCAATGTTTTATCGGCATTATGTCTTTCTCCACCTCACCTTAATCGTGGTTCATTGTCCGACTCAACGAAAGATTATAGGGAGATCTATGTACGTCTTTAACCATTTATATTCCATCATCAACGATTATTGTCTGTCCCACTTTTTTTGTCTTAATTAGTACAAAACAGCCCGGGTAATATCGCTCAGCTTTGCACATCCCGTCAAGACCATAACTTGTTTCAGTTCATGGGTCATCTTAGTTATTGCTGAGGCAACCCCGTCTGCTCCTCCGCCGTAAGCCGCCGTGATAAGTGGCCGGCCAATCAGGATCGCATCCGCGCCTAACGCTAACATTCTCAAAACATCAGCACCCGTTCTGACACCGCCGTCGACAAGCACTGGAATTCGTCCACCGACGGCCGCCGCTATTTTGGGTAGCACCTCCGCGGTGCCCGGCGTATGACCGAGCATTCGCCCACCGTGATTTGATACGACAATGGCTGCAGCGCCCACTTCAATCGCTATTTCAGCCTCGTCAGCTGTCATAATTCCTTTAATGATAAACGGTAAAGAGGTGTTGGAAATGATTGTTTTCATTTCTTCTTTAGTTTTTGGGCTAACGGGTAAGGTAACCAGTCCCGCTGCATCGATGTCCATCCCCACTGCCAAGGCCCCTGCTTGTTCAGCACTACGCAGGCATACTAAGACTTCTTCGAGTTCCCGCGGTTTCATAAACGGAATACCGCGCCCCCCAGTTCCAGCAATCACTTCCACTCCAGTTAGATACATTGTGGGGTCTGGAGCGTCACCCGTGCACGCTAAAGTCCCCGCTGTAAGGCAACCCTGTATGACAGCCTCAGCCCATTCTTTTTCATTCAAAGCCCCACCCATGTTAAAATTATTACCCGTGATCGGGGCAGCAAGAATCGGCGTTAAGAGTTCTTGACCAAAAAGTTCGCACCTTGTGTCAGGATGTTTGGCGCCATGAAGGGTTCTCATGTTTAGACGAAACGTTGCTAAGGCCTCGACATTGTTTTTAAATGAGGCCCCAGTGCCCGTTCCTCCCATGCCAGGTACTTCTCCTGCACAGGCCTTGCCATTACATTCTGGACAAACCCGGCAATATCCCTTGAGCTTTTCTCGTGCAGCCTGGCGTATTGTTTTCATGTTCATCATATAATCCTCCGCTCTTTGCTTTAGCGTTCTCTTTATGGTTATATTCTGTTTATGGTTCTCTTTATCCTTTTTATTACATACCAATGTGGGCACGATATATCGTGCCCACATCGACCCCCTATACGTTAGATCACTGTTTCTTAACCAATCTCCAGAACATAACGTTCAATGGCTTCCGCCACTCCGTCCTCCTCATTGGTAACCGTCACGATGTCCGCTTGTTCTTGAATTTCCGGGCGGGCATTTCCCATGGCCACACCAAGACCGGCATATTGAATCATTTCTAAATCATTAAAGCTGTCTCCGATTGCCATAACTTCTGCGCGGTCAATTCCAAAGTGGTCTGCCAAGGCGGCCAAAGCAACCCCTTTATTGACCGATCCGTCGGTCATTTCCAGGAAACAAGGCTTAGATTTTGTAAGGTGGACTTTTTCTCCATAACATTGTTGTAACAAGGGCGCCAATTGATCTAGGGCAGCTTCCTCCCCCATGAGAAGAATCTTTTCTACCCCTTCTGGTTCCCGAGACAGCACGATTGACAGATCGGCTTCCTCAATATGGACACTAGAGATACGTGCATATTCATAGGACAAGTCATTGAGCTCCGCCGTAATAACACGGTCTTTAAGATAAATCTGAACATAAACTCCTCGTTTTGCAAGATCTTGGACGATTTCTGTGGCTAAAGCGCTGGGAATAACACGCCGAAATAGAATGTCCCCACTTAATACCTGTTGGATCATTGCTCCATGGTAGGTGATCACGGGGACATCTACCCCAAGTTGCTCTACATAGGGACGTGCCGAAATAGGCATGCGCCCCGTAGCAATCGTCATCTTAACGCCTTGATCTTGGGCTTTTCGTATCGCCTTTACAACACGGGGGGAAATCGTCCAATCATTCCTAAGTAATGTATCATCGAGATCCATAGCCACTAAGCGAATTGTCAAGATCTGTTCCACTCCTCATTACGTCTATTCATTCAATTCAATTCAGAAAGAAAAATTCTTTGCTCTGTCGAGCCTTATATTATTTTCAATGAGAAGGCACGAGGCCTTGTGTCCCTACTCTAGATATCGCTTTAAATACTGTCCGGTATACGAGCCCGGGAACGCAGCAACCTGCTCAGGTGTTCCTGTTATTAAGACTTCTCCGCCCCTGTTTCCACCTTCAGGACCGAGGTCAATGAGCCAATCTGCCGTTTTGATGACATCAAGGTTATGCTCAATGACAAGCACCGTATCCCCACCCTCCACCAAACGATGGAGTACGTGGAGAAGTTTATCGATATCTGCCGTGTGCAAACCTGTTGTTGGTTCGTCCAGCATATAAATAGTTTTACCCGTACTACGGCGACTCAATTCCGTGGCCAGCTTAATGCGCTGGGCCTCTCCTCCAGATAAGGTGGTTGCGGGTTGACCTAAGCGAATATAGCCGAGTCCCACATCCTGCATCGTCAAAAATTTGCGGGCAATTTTCTGAACGACTTGAAAAAAATCCACCGCTTCGTCGACCGTCATATCGAGAACCTGAGCAATGTTTTTTCCTTTGTACCGCACTTCCAACGTTTCTCTATTATACCGTTTGCCCTCGCAAATTTCACAGGGCACGTAGACGTCTGGGAGGAAGTGCATCTCTATCTTGATTATCCCGTCTCCATGACAGGCCTCGCAGCGTCCGCCTTTGACATTAAAGCTAAACCGCCCTGGTTTATAACCTCGCATCTTTGCTTCCGGGGTTATGGAAAAGAGTTCGCGAATAAAACTAAACACTCCGGTGTACGTTGCTGGGTTGGAACGAGGGGTCCGTCCAATCGGGGACTGGTCAATGTCTATGACCTTGTCCAGATATTCTAACCCATCCATACGATCGTGTGCTCCTGCACGATGTCGCGCGCCATTCAATTTGGCGGCTAAGGCTTTATAAATGATCTCATTGACTAAAGTGCTCTTACCCGAACCCGACACCCCTGTAACGCAAGTAAACAAGCCCAAGGGCATGCGAACATCAAAATTCTTCAGATTGTTTTCTCGCGCGCCAAAGACTTCAAGCCACTTTCCATTAGGCTGCCGTCGTTTCTCGGGCACGGCAATCTGTTTGGCTCCACATAGATACTGTCCCGTAATCGATTCCTTATTGGCCTTGATTTCTTCAATCGTACCCTCCGCCACGACCCTTCCACCGTGTACTCCTGCGCCAGGACCAATATCGATAATGTGGTCAGCGGCAATCATCGTATCCTCATCATGCTCAACCACAATCAGAGTATTTCCCAGATCGCGCAAACGTTTAAGGGTTGAAAGTAGTCGAGCATTATCCCGCTGGTGAAGTCCAATGCTCGGTTCATCCAGAACATACAGGACACCCATCAAGCTTGAACCGATCTGCGTTGCCAGTCGGATTCGCTGGGCCTCTCCACCGGAAAGCGAGCCTGCGGCCCGGCCGAGCGTCAAGTAATCCAATCCGACATTCATCAGAAAGCCTAGTCTTTCCCTAATTTCCTTCAGGATCTGGTGGGCAATCGTGTGTTCTTTCGGCGAGAGCGTTAAATCATTCAGAAAGCTTAAGGCTTCGGTAATCGGCAAACGGGTCAAATCATCAATTGAGATGCCACCCACCTTCACCGCTAACGCTTCTGGTTTCAACCGTTTCCCATGACACTCTGGGCAAGGATTTTCACTCATATAACTTTCGATCTCTACACGGACCATTTCCGAGGTCGATTCCCGATGTCGGCGTCCAAAATAGGAAACCAGGCCTTCGAAACGCGTATTAAAGGTTTTTAATTGATCAAAAATATTATGATACTGGAAAGTAATCGGGGTGTCCGTTCCATAGAGCAGACCTTTCCATTGATTTTCATTGAGCGCTGTCATAGGGGTATCCATCTCGTACCCCAAGTTTAGGGCTACCGCCTCCATCATCCTGGGGTAATAGCTTGATGTTGATTTTGCCCAAGGGGCAATCGCACCAGTCTCCATGGAGCGGGAGCGGTCCGGGATCAGAAGGTCGATGTCGACGACAAGATTTGCCCCAAGACCTGTACACGCTGGACAAGCTCCGTAAGGACTGTTAAAGGAAAAAAGACGCGGAGAGATTTCTTCGAGAGCAATCCCACAATCCGGACAAGCGAAGTTCTCGCTAAAGCGCAACTCACTACCATCGATGATGTCTAGGATAACATTCCCTTCGCCGAGTTTGAGGGCTGTTTCCAAAGAATCCGCCAAACGTTCAGCGCTCTCAGGTTTTAGGGAAATACGGTCAATCACAACTTCAACAGAGTGTTTTTTGTTCTTTACCAGCTCTATATCGTCGCTCAGATCTCTTGTCTCCCCGTCGACACGAACACGTACATATCCTGACTTACGGGCTTCCTCAAAGACCTTATGATGTTCTCCCTTTTTTCCTTTCACGAGCGGTGCCAATATTTGAAGCTTCGTTTGTTCCTGTAAGCTCATCACCTGGTCAACCATTTGCTGCACGGTTTGCTGGGAAATTCCTCGACCACATTTCGGACAATGCGGATGCCCAATTCGAGCAAAAAGTAGGCGGAGGTAATCCGACACCTCCGTAGCTGTACCCACGGTGGACCTAGGGTTGCGGTTGGTCGTCTTCTGGTCAATGGAAATCGCGGGGGAAAGTCCCTCAATGGAATCAACATCTGGTTTGTCCATTTGTCCTAGAAATTGCCGCGCATAGGCCGAAAGAGATTCCACATAACGTCGCTGCCCTTCAGCATAAATCGTATCGAAGGCCAACGATGATTTTCCTGAGCCTGATAACCCGGTGATTACGACGAGTTTGTCGCGAGGGATGTCGATGTCGATGTTTTTCAGATTATGCGAGCGTGCTCCACGCACGCGTAAGTAGTCTTGAGTCATGTTTTTCCTCCATCTTTGGTTTGTCATAACGCATATTGGGTGTAGGGGCACGAAACATCGTGCCCTAGGTCCTTCATCCTATATCTTTTCTCTTTTATAAGTCACTTGTTTTTGATGGGCTTTATGGTCATATTTTTTGCTTTTACTTCCCTTTTGTTGCGAAGTCATTTTGTATTTATTATTTTCTCCTTTTAACTCGATCATAGCATCTCTCAGCTCGGCGGCTCGTTCAAAGTCGAGTTCTTTAGCGGCTACCCGCATTTCGTGTTCCAAATTCTTAACAAGCTTGGCAAGTTCTTCAGGGGGTAATTTTGATCCATAGGCTTTCTTCAGTTCGGCAATTCTCGTTGCCTCTGGGGCATCATGAATCGCCTTATGAATCGTTTGAGGCGTAATTCCCATCGTCTCGTTATGAGCCGTTTGGATGGCACGTCGTCGATTCGTTTCATCGAGGGCGCTTTGCATGGAACGGGTGATCTTGTCACCATACATGATGACCTTGCCTTCAGCATGGCGGGCTGCGCGCCCTATGGTTTGAATGAGGGAACGATCTGACCTAAGGAAGCCTTCTTTATCGGCATCGAGAATAGCCACCAGAGAAACTTCCGGTAAATCCAGTCCTTCCCGAAGAAGGTTAATCCCCACGACCACGTCAATCGATCCAAGGCGTAGCTCCCGAAGGATTTCAACTCTTTCCAGGGTCTTGATATCGGAGTGAAGGTACTTCACCTTAATTTCTAGGTTTTTGAAGTAATCTGTGAGATCCTCTGCCATCTTTTTGGTGAGGGTGGTCACGAGGACTCGTTCATCCCTTGCGATCCGTGCTCTGATCTCACC
>DHWG01000133.1:23292-23972 GCA_002413075.1 Desulfosporosinus sp. UBA5188
CGAATCATTTGCTCCACAAGCGTCGGACAATGCGCTAATTCATACGGTCCAGGTGTTGCACTGACATAGACGCTTTGTTTAATCGTTCGTTCAAATTCGGCAAAGGTCAAGGGGCGGTTATCTAAGGCAGAAGGCAGACGAAAGCCATAGTTTACCAACGTTGTTTTGCGTGAACGGTCCCCTTCATACATCCCTCTGACCTGTGGAAGAGAAACGTGGGATTCATCCACAAAAAGAAGGAAGTCCTCAGGAAAATAATGGAGTAGGGTGTAGGGTGTCTCTCCCGGCTCCCGAAAGGTCAAATGACGGGAATAATTCTCGATTCCATTACAGAAGCCCATTTCCCTCATCATTTCCAAATCATAGCGTGTCCGTTGCTCAAGCCGCTGTCCTTCTAGAAGTTTGTTCTCCGACTCGAAAACCTTGAGCCTTTCTTCCAGTTCCTGTTCAATATTATCGGCAGCCTCCATGACCTTATCTTTGGCCGTGACATAGTGAGAATTCGGGAAAATCGAAACATGATGACGTTCCCCCAAGATCTCACCTGTCAGCACATTGATCTCGTAGATGTGTTCGATTTCGTCGCCGAACATCTCCACACGAAGTACCCGATCACTTGATGCCGCTGGATAGATCTCAACGACATCCCCACGCACACGAAATGTTCCCCTGACAAACGC
>DHWG01000133.1:24149-24668 GCA_002413075.1 Desulfosporosinus sp. UBA5188
CGCCGCTCAAGGAGTGATGCGGTCGCGGAGTGACGCAATTTCTCAATTTCTTCGTTAATAGAAGAGTCTTTTTCAATAAACGTATCACTAGAGGGCACGTACGCCTCAGGTTGAAAATAATCATAGTAACTCACGAAGTACTCCACAGCATTTTCCGGAAAGTACTCCTTGAACTCGCTATAAAGTTGCGCGGCCAACGTTTTGTTATGCGCTAGTATGAGCGTTGGCCGTTGTACCTTCTCAATGATATTGGCCATCGTAAAGGTCTTGCCAGAGCCTGTGACGCCTAGTAACGTTTGGTGTCGCCGACCTTCATTCACCCCAGCAACCAAGGCCTCTATCGCCTGAGGCTGATCCCCTGCCGGTTGATAGGGGGCGTGTATACGGAATTCCATGCTCCGGTCTCCTTTTTAGTTCCCAATATTTTATATTACGATAGATCAATTGAGGCCCTATTTGAAGTTCAGTTGATCTAATGATTTACAATTCTTCTTAGTTTATTTTACATCTAAATCACGA
>DHWG01000199.1:0-2847 GCA_002413075.1 Desulfosporosinus sp. UBA5188
GCTTTTCTGAGCTTAGCCGCGGAAACCATTTTCATCGCCTTTGTGATCTGCTGCATATTACGAACGCTGCGAATCCGACGACGAATATCTTGTGCTCCTGCCACCTCATTCACCTACTCCTTTTTAATCTAGGCCAAAAATCCCTGCTTGAAATCTTTGATCGCTTTTTCAAGCTCGGCGGTCATTTCTTTGGAGAGCGCCTTCTCTGTGCGAATCTTTTCTAACAGGTCGGCCTTCTCGGAGCGCATGAAACGAAGGTACTCTACTTCAAATTTGCCAATCTTATCAACATCAATTTCGTCGATAAATCCTTTAACTGCCGCAAAAATAACTACAACTTCTTCCTCAACTGGGGAAGGTGCGTACTGGCCTTGTTTAAGAATTTCCAACGTGCGCTGGCCACGGGCGAGGCGCATCTGGGTAATCTTGTCCAAGTCAGATCCGAACTGAGAAAATGCAGCTAATTCACGATACGAGGCAAGATCCAAACGAAGTTGTCCTGAAACTTGTTTCATCGCCTTGATTTGCGCGGATCCCCCTACTCGAGAAACGGAGATACCAACGTTAATTGCAGGTCGGAAACCAGAGTTGAAGAGGTCAGCTTCTAGAAAGATCTGACCATCTGTAATGGAAATCACATTCGTTGGAATATAGGCTGACATGTCACCTGCTTGAGTCTCAATAATCGGCAGCGCCGTCATCGACCCTCCGCCAAGTTCGTCAGAAAGCTTCGCTGCACGCTCCAATAAGCGAGAGTGAAGATAGAAAACGTCTCCAGGGTAGGCCTCGCGACCAGGTGGACGTTTAAGAAGCAAAGAGAGTTCACGGTAAGCGACCGCTTGTTTAGAAAGGTCATCATAGACAATTAGCACATGCTTCCCATTATACATGAACTCTTCGCCCATGGAGCAGCCACAATAAGGTGCTAGAAAGAGCATCGGTGCTGGTTCAGATGCGGTAGCAGCTACCACGATCGTGAATTTCATAGCGTCTTTGTCTTCCAACGTCTTAACTACGCTTGCGATGGTTGAAGCTTTTTGACCAATAGCGACATAAATACAAATGATGTCTTGCCCTTTTTGGTTAATGATCGTATCGATCGCCACGGCGGTTTTTCCGGTTTGGCGGTCACCAATAATCAACTCGCGTTGGCCGCGACCAATTGGAACCATGGCATCGATGGATTTTAAACCAGTTTGTAAAGGTTCATGGACTGATTTCCGAGCGACAACGCCGGAGGCTGGGGATTCAATCGGACGAAACTTCGTCGTCACGATATCTCCTTTGCCATCAATAGGTTGACCGAGTGCATTTACAACTCGTCCGATCAAAGCCTCACCGACAGGAACTTCCACAATCCGACCTGTCCTCTTGACTTGATCGCCCTCTTTAATACCTGTAAAGGCTCCAAGAATAATACACCCGATGTTATCTTCTTCAAGGTTCATAGCCATACCGAAAACGTCACCAGGAAATTCCAAAAGTTCTCCTGCCATGGCTTTTTCTAGACCGTAAACACGGGCAATACCGTCACCAACCTGGATCACTGTTCCTACATCTACGACATCGACAGCGGTTTCATAGCGTTCAATTTGTTGTTTAATAATGGAACTGATTTCTTCTGGACGCAAGTTCATCCTGTTATTTCACCCCTACTTCCTGAGGTCTCTCTGAGTTTCGACGCAAATCCACACGCATTTTCTTCAAAGCGTGGGCGATGGTCCCATCTATCACGCGATCTCCGACCTGCACTAGAACCCCACCAATGAGGTCAGCTCGCACTTCACTGACAATTCGGACGTCTTTCCCTGTCATTCGCTTAATAGCCTTCTTGAGATCGTCGAGCTGAGAAACACTCAGTTCTACGGCACTGGCTACTTTCGCTTCGACCACTCGGCGTGCTTCATCCGCCAGTCGAGTAAACTCGTGTTGAACGAGCGGTAAGAGATTTTCCCTTTTTCGGTCAATCAACAAGTAAAAGAAATGACGCGTTACTTCGCCAAAATCTTCTCCCAATATCTTTTGCATAATGGATTTTTTGACACTGAGTGAAATATGCGGGTGAAGCAAAACATTTTTAACTTCGGTATTTTCTTCCACCAGCTTTGTCAATTCACGCAGATCGTTATCAACGGAATCCAGGGACGTCTCGGAGGCAATTTCGAACAAGGCTTGGGAGTATCTTCGAGCAAGTGATCCATTTATCATTGCATTTCCCCTACTTCTTGAATAAATTGTTCAATCAGCAGTCCTTGGCCTTTCATATCAAGTTTTTGGCGAATAATCTTTTCTGCCACCAAAACTGATAGATCGGCAACTTGTGCCTTAACCTCAGCAACCGCTAGATCACGTTCACGTTGAATCTCCACAAGGGCAGATTTCTTGATTTTTTCTGCTTCTACGTTAGAGGCAGCTAAGATCTCACTCGCACGGATTTCGCTAACCTTTGTGGCTTTAGCGATCACTTCTTGCGCTTCTTGTCGAGCTTTACGCATTTCTTCTTGGTATTCGCGTTTTATTTTCTCTGCCTGTTGACGTTCATTTTCTGCCTGAGCAAGCATGGATTCAATATTAGTTCGCCGCTCTTCCATCATTTTCATGAGCGGACCCCAAGCTTTCGTGCTAAGCAGCCAAACGAGCAACAGGAAAGATATGACCGTAGCCACTATAGTAAAGTCAAATTGTATTGGATTCCCCAACGGTCTACCCCCCTCTCGAGTCCGATTGACTTCGGGTTGATTTTTTTCAAGGGAGAACTCTCGTTCCCCCTTGAATTATGATGGGCTGTATTACTTAGCCCAGTATGACAACTTACTTTGTGAACATAAGGAGCAAGGCAACAACCCA
>DHWG01000199.1:3088-3396 GCA_002413075.1 Desulfosporosinus sp. UBA5188
AATGAAGCTTTAGCTTCTGGTTGGCGAGAAATGCCCTCTACCGTTTTACTAATAACATTACCATTACCAATTGAAGCTCCAAGGGCTGCTAATCCAGCAGCAATCCCTGCACCAAGTGCAGCAGCGGCGCCGACGTCCATGTGATTTCCTCCTTTCTTGATCCAATAATAAGAAGTATTATTCCCTCAGTGTGCGTTAAGCATCACTGAAAACTAGCGAAATAAAGGGTTCTAATGCTCTGCAGCAGTGACAGCCTGCGATACGTATGCTGTCGTCAACACCGTAAACACATAAGCTTGAATTGCTCC
>DHWG01000199.1:3672-5545 GCA_002413075.1 Desulfosporosinus sp. UBA5188
TGGAAATAATGGAGCCCTTTAGTTTTAATACCCAAGAAAACAACTAAGAAAATTGTTAATAAGGCTAAAGACATCGTCGTGTTGACGTCTGCCGTCGGCGACATCAAGGACGGTCCTTCGAAGATCAAGTTCAATTGGGCAAACTCAACGTGGAAATGTTCTAATAGATTAAACGTAATATTAGGGAAGAGACCCAGCATGTTGGAAAATAAAACAAACAAGATCAACGTGATTAAGTAGCCTAGCAGCGGACGTCCTTGCTCATAGCTCATATTCTCCGAGACAAGGTTTTTAACGAAATCAACGATCCATTCCAAGACGTTCTGCATTTTACCAGGTTTGCCGCTGGTTAAATGACGGACCCCCATATAACAGAAGATTAAAATAGCAGCCATTACAATCCAGGTCATAATCAACGTTTTACCATGAAATGTCATACTTCCTAATGCCCATATAACTGTTTCTTCTTTATGCACTTCTTTTATCACCCCTTTCTCCCTGAATTTTACGGTTTGCCACAATGATAAAAGATACAATCACCCCTGCAGCAATCCCTATCGCTAGACTGAAAAGCCAACTTGCCTGGAAGCGAGCTACAGTCACGACAACGAGCGTTACCATGCCTAACCGGGCCACTAAGCCCCCGCGCATCCGCTTGAGCGCCACACGAATCTCAAGTTCAGAGCTACGCTGTGTTTCAAGCTGTATCCATATTATGTACCAAAATCCCACCCAATAACCTACTAAGGCACCAAGATAGGCTTGTTGACCAGAAAAGGCGATCCCTAGTAATAGACAAGCGGTTCCACTAAACAAGGCTATCATGCTACTTCTTATCATCGGATGCCCCAAACTCTTTTAATGTGATCACTAGGTAAAACGCACCCAGTGCCAGTCCAACTAACATTAAGCTAAGGGTTAACCAAGGCCGAGTACCCCACCGAGCATCCAAGTAACGTCCTAAGAGGTAACCCCCTCCGACTAATCCCGCCACCGAGGTCGAAATACTTGACCCCATCGTAACAGCTTTTTGCCAGGATTTTGGGTCTTTTGCCATCTTCCTTCGTTCCTTTTCTAAGTATTAATCAAATCAGCCATAAGGTTTAAATATAAACTTACTATTCATAATAATATTTATATATTACCACACATTCGCCATACTTTGTACTTTTTTATACATTGTATATTTCTATCGCCGAATTTAATTCCCTATGATGATGTCCGCTATACGTTTTGCCGCACACCCGTCACCATACGGATTACTGGACATTGCCATCTTTTGATAGGCATTTTGGTCACTTAGCAGGTGTTTCAGCTCTGTTACTACGATATTGTACTCTGTCCCTACGAGTGAAACCGTTCCAGCTGCCACAGCTTCGGGACGTTCTGTCGTATCCCGCACCACGAGGACGGGTATCCCCAATGAAGGGGCTTCCTCCTGAATTCCTCCTGAGTCTGTCAAGATCAAATGCGCTCTTGCCATTAAATTTACGAATGGTTCATAGTCCATTGGTTCAACAAGGTTGACCCTTGGATGGGCTCCTAATACTTCCGTAACCACTTTTCGGACCTTTGGATTCTTATGCACTGGAAATATTACATACGTATCTGGAAACATCTCAAGCATACTATGTAAAGCCTGATATATTTGACGCATCGGTTCACCGAGATTTTCTCGGCGATGGGTTGTGACCAAAATCATTCGCGACGTACCTGCCTGTTTGAGGATTGTTTGGATGTGAGGGTCAAGAAATTGATACTCTGGTTTCAGTGTGGCAAACAAAGCATCAATCACGGTATTACCTGTTACAAATATCTTTTCCGGTTGTACGCCTTCCCTTAAGAGGTTCACTTTCGCTGTTTCTGTGGGTGC
>DHWG01000196.1:0-1825 GCA_002413075.1 Desulfosporosinus sp. UBA5188
GCCCCAATTTTACTGGCTGAATAAGGGGACTGACCCTGGAGAGGATGAGCCTCGTCGATTGGGACATAACGCGCAGACCCGTAGACCTCACTGGTCGATGTATGAACGATTCGATCCACCCCATGATCGCGTGCTGCAGTAAGAATATTAAACGTTCCCATAATATTGGTTTCGACGACCTCACGAGGGTTTTTATACGAATATGGTATTCCCACTAAGGCACCTAAATGAAACACTGCGTTGCATCCTTTTACCGATCGCTCGATGGCGTCCACGTCTCGCAAATCTCCTGCGATGATTTCAATCTGTTCAAGTACCCTCGGTTCTAAATCCTCCAGGTTCCCACGTCCATCTCTGGAATTATAACGAATAAATACACGAACATTCGCTCCTGCTTTGACCAGGGCTTCTGTCAAATGACTGCCAATAAATCCGCCTGCTCCCGTGACCAAGACCTGTTTTTGCTCCCATATCACGTTTTCCCATTCCCCCTTACTTTTTAATTGGTATATCGTATGTCAGTTTTTGTATATCTGACACCGTTGCTCTATTGATGCCTGATTTGCTCCAACATTGTCAAATATTTTGGAGCAAGCAATCTCCACTCAAACTTCGAAGCCTGCTCCCGACCGCTCACAGCAAGAGCTCTTAAAAGCGAAGGGTTGTCGAGAGCAGTCATTAAAGTCTTTAATAAATCTTTTACATTACCAGCCTCAAAGGTTAGGGCGCAGGAGTTAGAGACTAATTCCCCCAGACCCCCAGCTCTAGACGCAATGATTGGAATCCCAATAGCCATTCCTTCCAAGGCCACAAATCCATAGGCTTCACGACGACTGGGAATAACGAGGCACGCCGCGCGCGCCATCCATTGCCATACCTCTAAACTTGGCTTCCATCCGTGAAATTTAACTGAGTCTCCTAGCATTTTCGATTGAACAAGCTTTCTCAAGTAGGCTTCATAGTGGTCTGGTCCCTTTCCGATGATATTTAGATGAATGCGCCTCCCACTTTGCCTAATTAGATACATGGCTTTGATCAAATCTTCTATCCCTTTATAGTCCGAAAGTCTGCCAACATATAGAAACTCCTTCGCGTTCGTTGGTTGCCATCGTTCATCTGACATAGAAATACCTAGAGGCAAAATTTCCGTTTTATATAGAAATTGGGGGAACCTCTCCGCGAGATAGTTTCTTTCACTTTGACTAATAAGTTGAAGGCGTTGACAACGCATAAAAAGTTCTTCTTGGATTTTAAACTGCGCTTGTAACTCCGGCTCAGGACGGTCTCCTAACTCATTACGCAAAAAAGAATAAACAGTATAGAGAATTGAAATAAGCCCGCCTGAAAGAGTATAAGCCAAAGGGGTGAAATTAATAGCATGACTATGAATTAAATCCCAATTCTGACTTAGCTCAGGAAATTCATGGAGCACAACATCCGTCTTGATCATCCCTAACTGACCAAAATAATGGCTGTTTCGGGGTAATCTAAGCACTTTAATCTGTTGCCCCCTCAGGACCCACATGGGTGCGTTCCAACCACTGCGTGGCACTATAACCGTTTGCTGTACTCCACAACGATCCAGCATATTTATCATGCCTGTAGCCGCCGTTCCCGCGCCGCCAAAACTTTCTTCTTCAAATTCATTGGTTAATGCTAAGACCTTCAGATGAATCACCCCCACACTCATCCTATGTGGAAGCTCATAAAAGTGTTAATCTGCAAAACTCCAAACGAACATTCAACAATAGGATGCATAGATTATTAGGGACCACGTGAAGGGAGCTATGGACTAAATGAGTGACAAGTATTTTTCGAGGTTCAT
>DHWG01000196.1:2057-2521 GCA_002413075.1 Desulfosporosinus sp. UBA5188
AATTCAACCGAACCTTAAAAAAAGACGGCCTAATCATTGTGACCTTCGATTACCCTCAGATTGACCTAACATTATTACGAACAATTATCCACCAGGAAGAACTATCATTTTACGGGTCCGTCGATTTCACCCTCCCGGACGATGCCATTTCTGCAAACGGTCTACACTGCTTTCGCGCGGTCTTAACTAAAAGCTAGGTGAATTAGGCGAACTAATTTGACCCCATTAAATGAACGATCCGACAGCCTCTGCAACGAGTGAATGAACAAGTTAACACGTATACACTTCAAATGTAATAAGAAGCCTGCCCAACAATATTCGAGCAGACTTCTTATTACAAATATATCTTAGTTTGCTTTAATTTTAGTGATTAATCTATAAACAAGCTGTTTCCCTTTTGAGCTTGACTACATATCCTATATAAGGTGAATCGATACAATAGATAAAAGGGGGTTACAAATGCC
>DHWG01000196.1:2640-4995 GCA_002413075.1 Desulfosporosinus sp. UBA5188
TGGGCCGTTTTTCCGCTTCAGGGCAGACAGTTCTTTACGAAGATCTCGGCCACTTTACCCAACCAAGGATTAAGAGTTTATCCCCAACCCTACTTCTCTGTCAAGGGATTTCCGCCCTGACTATTCCGCATGCCCGACCAAGAATTCTTTGGCTAACCGTTCCCTCGCATATTAATTTAATTGATTCCTATAACCCAGATCTTGTTATTTACGATGCTGTGGATGAACCCAAAGGAGAGTTTGCAAGCTGGGCACAGTATTATCCTGCGATCCTCGAAAGAGCCGATCTTGTTTTCTGTAGTAGTCAAAGCATTTTTGAGTATTTCTCTCAACGGCACCCTCATGTATATTTTGTGCCGAACGGTGTGGATTACGTCCATTTTTCCCCTCCCCCCGTTCAACGCCCCCTGGATCTTCCGTCAGGTAAACCGATCATTGGCTACAGTGGAGCAATAGCTCCGTGGGTGGACTGGGAATTGCTCAGCGTTGTCATCCGAGAAAACCCGGACCTAAACTTTGTTTTTATTGGAGCGCTCTTTCAACTCCATAGATTCCCTTTGAAATTTAAGAACGTTTTCTATTTAGGGCTTAAAAATTATTATGAATTACCTGGTTATCTTCATCACTTTGAAATAGGACTTATCCCATTTCTTCAGACAGAAATGACCAAAGGGTGTAACCCTATTAAACTCTATGAATATTATGCAACAGGAATCCAGGTTCTCGGGACACCGCTTCTTGAACTGCTTGCCATTCCAAACATCAATTTAGAAAGCAACTCCCAGTTATTCTCCCTGCGTTTGCGTTATCTATTAGAAGGAAATGATTTTAGCAAAGCCGAACGAATGGCTTATGCACAGGCTAACGACTGGGGCGAACGAACTGGAAGGATGCTTCAACCGATTCACTCAATGCTCCCGAAATGAAAAAAAGCGTGTAACAACTTATCCAAGCCTTGAATACTATACCTTGAAAGTTCTCACAAAAAAAAGGGGGATTCCACACATGCTATTTGAAACCCATTCTTGGGTAACACTCGACAACGCCGTTGCCGTCTATAATGTTTACAGTGATGTGCTAATTGCTACCATTCCCGTAGGCATTGCACCAGCTTTCCCAAAACGCACTCCAGATGGTACAAAGGTTTTGGTCCCAAATTTCGGTAGCAACACTGTATCAGTCTTATGTACCGCAAAAAATCTTGTGTTAGCAACGATCCCAGTGGGTCTTGCGCCTACATCAGTCGCGATTGACCCAACTAGCACAACTGCGTACGTTACAAACTCAGGAAGCGGTACTGTTTCCGTCATTAGTATTCCAACCGAAAGCGTCGTAAGTACGATCACTGTTGGCTCAGGCCCTGTCGATGTTACGATTGCCAGAGATGGTAGCCGAGTCTACGTCAGCAATGGCGGAAGTAACTCAGTCACTGTTATCAACCCAGTCACTAATACCGTCATTACAACCATCGCGGTCGGTACTTCACCCAATGGCTTAGCCGTGAGCTTAGACAATTCAAAGCTCTTCGTTGTCAACAGCGGCAGCAACAACGTTAGTGTCCTGAGTATCGCCACCAATGTCCTTTTAACCCTCATCCCAGTCGGCTCGAATCCGCAAAAAATTGCGGCAAACCCTGTAAATCCAGTCTTTATGTATGTGAGCAACTTCAGTTCAAACAGCGTGAGCGTACTCTCTACAACCGGACTGAACGTGGTCACTACGATTCCGGTTGGAATAAACCCTCGCGGCCTAGATGTTACCGGCGACGGCACACAATTATGGGTTGCTAACGAAGGGGACAGCTCAATTAGTATTATTAATACCCTTACAAACACCATTGTAGCAGCGCTTCCGACTTCTTTCCCACCTCGCGGCGTTACCGTGGGCAGAGTAGGATCCGCTTTATCACCGAGTGATCCCATTGACCTGACTGACCCTTATCAACTCGAAGAAATTACAGAATCTGTCTGCATTATCGTTGAAAAGGTTTATGCGGCTTGTCAACAAAGGGAATGCTTCCCTGCCTTCACTGTCACCTTGCCTACAGGCGGTGTGCCTCCGTTCACTTATGTCAGCATGACCTTTGCGACGGGTGTGATTGTTCCTTCAAGTATCGTCATTACACCAATTCCGGCTCGCCCGAATTTCTCAAGAGTTCAATTCACCATTGAAATTCCCTACACGTTAACCTTAAGGGATTCAACCGGAACGATCTTTACTATCACCGATTTGCTCCCAGATATCAACAAAGATATTGTGATGTACTTCCCACCAACTCGACCAGAATTCGACTTCACTTTACGCGTTGAAACAAGAACAGAAGTCTTAACAAGCCCATTGTTCACGATGACGACC
>DHWG01000196.1:5219-7811 GCA_002413075.1 Desulfosporosinus sp. UBA5188
GCCTTTGGCTTCTGTCCAGAACCTCCATTCTGTGAAGAATTCCCGAATATTCCAGAAAACCCATGTCTCAACTTCTTTGACACCACGCTTACCCCTTTCCCAAGTGATTTCTTCCCTCCGCAACAAGATACTTGCCAGTAAGGGTTCATCATGTGTTGTAATCACCCTCTTATGATGTAAGAGGGTGCCCTTCCATAAAGAAAGGGTCGCCATAACGGCCTTTTCTTTTACTCAGTTGGGATCACTTATTATAAAAAACAAAGGAAGTGATCGTGTTGGCTCTCCATAGTAAAACCACTCTTACGCCTCTTCTCCTAACCTATGACAATGAATCCATGTACCTGCACCTCGATCCTCAGGGATGTACCCTTTTCCGCGAAGACTCTCAGGAGCCCTTCTTTCAGATTCAGGAACCGATTCTTTTAGCCCATGGGATCATGACGGATCGTAAAACCGTTCATCTTGTCGTTCTAAAAACAAGTGGTGAACTCTGCTATACTCTAATTTCTGGTGCTTCAGCACCCAATACAACGCTCATTGCCACCCTGGATGTACGAAGCGTAAGATACCGACGGCTTTTTCTTTTTCCACAAGGTAAAACAATACATATTTTCTATGCGCATACGCATAAAGCCATTAAAGGTCTTTGGAATATCGAGCACCGTTATTGGGACGGCTCCTCCTGGCACAGTGCTCGTATGGGGGAAGTTGTTCATCCACGGAAACCCCTTTATCACGTTAACTTGGATAGTCAGGGGGACCTTCATTTATTAACTATAACCTTCCAAGGCCAGCACTCACTGCTCTTTACTAACCGCTTTAATGGAACGTTTCACATATGGGGCTCTCCCACAGAAACTCTAAAAATTTCAGGTGAAGTCTTAGATATGGCCGCACTTATGACGTCAGACAACGTTCATTATCTCTATTGGGTCGTAAAATCTTCCAATGGGAAATTTGAAATTCGCTGGGCACAACAGACAGATGCCCATGAATTGTCGAGCGCTTGGAATCCTTCACCCGCCCCTATCAAAACCTTAAGCCCTCCTTTTACAGGTCTTGGAGCCTTAGAGATGAACGGGGTTCTGTGGCTATTAGCCCATACTGGGGAAGAAGTTCTGATGCGAAATGATGGTAATGGATGGAAACTGATCTCGTCTCACACGCCCTTCCGTCATCCCTTAAAATGGGTGCATAAGGGTAGTCGGAATTTCCATCAAACCTACTGGTTGGAAGATCAAGTTGTGAAGCGAGCTCCCGCCTATTATCATGAATTGGGCTTAACTATTATAAAGGAAGCTCCTCCCGTGCCCACACCCTTCCAAGCATTCCCATCCATTGTTACCGATGTTATTCCTCCTGTGCCAGCCTTCTATCCTGATCTAACCTCTACCGTTCTTCTTGAGCCAACTTCAATCATAATAAATGAAGCAAATCAAGAGATCTCACCAGAAAATCCATCTGAGGAAGTCATAGAAACCCTGCCGCTCATAGAAAATGTCCAACTTGAAAAGTTGATCTCTACTGTGGATCATCTGGAAGAGGTAAATGCTGACCTGAGTCTTGTCGTTGAGACCTTGCTCTCCAAGTTTGATCGAGTCCTTGGGACAATTTCCGAGCATATTGAAGCCGAAATAATTGTAGACCCTGCTCCCATGAAAGAAGCCATCTCCAATCTTGAACGTTTGACCTCTACTGTGTCTCATCTCGAACAAGAAAATACGAACCTCAGTCTTGTCGTTGAGACTCTGCTTTCCAAGTTTGATCGAGTCCTTAACACAATTTCCGAGCATGTTGAAGCTGAAATAATTGTAGAACTTGATCCGATTGAAGAAACTATGTCCAATCTTGAAAAGGAAACCAAAAGCCTATCTTAAGTCCTTCGAGTTATGATGGTCAAACAAGAGCAAAGCGATTCCACACTTGAAGATCTGGAGTTACAGATTTCTCAACTCCAAGAAGAGAATAAAGAGCTTAAGAATAAAGGAGGTTTTTGGAGCAAATGGACCATGTAGATTTGACCACTAATCTTGGCGTAATTGTCTCAAAGTATCCTCAAACATCCGCGACTCTCAGAAAATTCGGCATCACAACCTCCGGTTGATGTGCCAAACACCTACTCAATATGAGCGTTGAGCAGGTTGCTCAACGATATCAGGTGAACTCTGCGACGCTTCGAAGGTCCTTGGAGGTTGTCATTGAACAAGCTAACCATCAATGGAAACAATTCTAATGAAGATTTTATTCTTAAATGATTCATCACTTTTGTGCCATGGATTGGCCTCAGGTTTTTCTTCGGTGGATGAGATTCGTTATCTCCCCGTCCACTTGCCGGATTGGGAAGACCGCTTGACCGTTTTGTTACGGAACTGGAAGCCAGATTTTGCGTTTGCTGAGGGTGTTTCAATTTCCACTGTGGCTGGGAGACTTTTTCCCCTTTTACGACGTCATTGCCTCCCGCTCGTCTATTGGGCCATTGATGATCCCCCGGACTGGCGCCGCATGTCCCTACCTTTGTCACGCGGAGCCAGTCTCGTTCTTACCCCAGCTAAGGAATGTCTACCCCTTTATCAGCGGGAAAAAATACGGGCG
>DHWG01000085.1:0-399 GCA_002413075.1 Desulfosporosinus sp. UBA5188
ACTTCCTGAAGCCTTAGGCAATAGAGAAGGTTTGCTAAATCCACTAGCTTTAACGAGCTGGACTAAGTATAACTCGAATGTCGTAACATGACAATAATAATATGGATAGAAAGAGTTGTAATATATGGCTTAGCAGAGGTGGGATATTGGAGCTGCCAACAACGAAGAACCTTATCAAGCGCTAAATCCCGGATGTTAGACACGGAAAGGACCTCCTTATTTGGAGGTCCTTTCCGTGTCTAACATACAATATTCTTCGAACTGTAAACAAAGTGGCCAAATTCCATGTTCCAATTTCCCATCCCGGGACGCAGTGTCACATAAGCGCTACGTCTCTACGTAAGCAGCGTAGCAAACTCCGTGTTAGCGACCCCAATTACGGGGCAGTGAACACGGATG
>DHWG01000085.1:647-3528 GCA_002413075.1 Desulfosporosinus sp. UBA5188
GGCGAGTCTGGCGGGCACCCCGCTCCCTCTTTAGGAGCTAACACGGCTAGTTTGCTCTGTGTCGTAGGAGGGAGAGCGTTGTCACCCAAGTCCCCCTATAGCAGACCCGCCGCCCTCGTCGCCAACTCACTTCGTTCTCCGTGAACCAGTCGAACCTGACCATAGAAGGGTTGACCATTTAACCTCGCAGCCACATAAGCTAACCCGTTACTCTCCTTATCCAGATAAGGATGATCGATTTGATCTGGATCCCCGCAAAGCACAATCTTAGTGCCCTCACCGGCTCGAGTAATAATCGTCTTTACTTCATGAGCCGAAAGATTCTGCGCCTCATCAATAATCATGAATTGATTCGGAATACTTCGGCCGCGAATATAGGTGAGTACTTCAATTTCAAGCTGACGTTTCTTGATTAGAAGATCAATTGCACTGTCAACAATTGCTTCCCGATCTCTGTCCCGGTCTTTCTCCTTACGTGGACGAAGTAAATATTCCAAGTTATCGTAAATTGGTTGCATATATGGGCGAACCTTCTGATCCTTCTCTCCAGGAAGAAACCCAATATCCTTGCCAAAAGGGACCACTGGCCGAGCACAAAGCATCCTAATATATAGCTCCTCATGAACTGTTTGTTCCAAGCCACATGCCAAAGCAAGTAGCGTTTTACCTGTCCCGGCAGGACCCATTAAATTAACCAACTTAATCTCAGGATTGTTGAGCATTTCCAAGGCCCAAGCCTGTTCCATATTCTTAGCTCTAATATCCCAAGAAGCGTGACTTGGCCCCATATTAAACCCCAATCTTGCCCCATTCGGAGACGAAACTAAGGGAAGAACTGTGTCATCACTTAAGACGGCTTTTACGCAACGATTGGGCAGTAAAGGTTCCTTTAAGGGGATATATTTATTCTTATAATACTCGACGACCTCAGCGTCCTCAAGGGGCATCACGATAATCTCATCCTTAAGCAGGGGCAAAGCAACCTTGTCATTCGAGTAATCATCCGTTAAAATTCCCAAAGCATCGGCTTTAACACGCATAGCAAGATCTTTCGTAATCAAAATCACAGGCCGACTCTCGTCATTGGCTAAACTTAAGGAGACCGCTAGAATCCGGTTGTCCACCAATGACGGATCCGAGTTTAGAGGCAAAATATCAAGGGAGCAGTGATTTAACTCAATCCTAAGTCTTCCGCCGTTCGGCAAAAGGACACCCTGAGAAATTTGACCATCGTTCCGTAAGCCATCAAGATGACGAATGGCCTCCCGAGCAGCTCGACCTACATTCTCCAAGATACGTTTCTTACTTTCTATCTCCTCTAAAACAACATAGGGAATAACAACCTCGTTATCTTGGAATTGAAACATCGCATTAGGGTCATGCAGTATCACGCTCGAATCGAGCACATACACTTTTTGCAAATAACAACGCCCCTTTTCTGTCGCTCTTTTAATTACTATATTCCATATGTTCCCATTTGTCATCTGCCTAGCACTAGTTTGTCAGGAACTCTTTGCTAAACTATATTCCAGACCAAGTTAACAAAGCACACACCCACTAAATCTCAATCTCTATAGGTCCTATTTCCGACACTATGGTTGGTTTCCTTAAAATTGTACCATCTCTATGTAAAGTGAAAGCTATGTATTTTGTTAAAGGAATGTTAAAAAGGATTTCCCAGTGAAGTCCTTGGAGCGTATGCCCTCTTGATTCTTCTTTGTTTCTTTGATAAAATATATTCAAAGAAACAAAGAATACTTGTTTCTTCTTACTCATACTAAATAAGGAGGAAGGGTAATGTCACAGACCGTTGAAAGTGAAGGTAATAAAATGTTAAAAAAGCGCATCGCTGTATCTCAAAAACGTCAAATAACCATCCCAATTGAGTTTTATAATGACGTGGGTATCGATAAAGAGGTGGAGTGTTATATACAAAATAATGCAATTGTAATACGTCCTATACGTGAGAGTGGCGGTGAGTTTGATGAACAAATCTTAGCCGACTTGATCTCCCAAGGCTTATCAGGCGAAGAGTTGCTTATCAGATTTAAAGAAACACGAAAGAAAATTCGACCTGCAGTTGAAGGTTTAATTGCACAAGCTGAGCTTGCTTCTAAAGATAAAAGCAAGCATTCCACCTATGATGATGTTTTCGGTGCGGAGGACAAGTGATGACACTAAAACTCATCATTTTGCCCGCTGCTGCCCGTTTTCTGAAGAAGCTTAGAGAAAAACCACTAAAAAATTTATTTCAAAAAGCTGTGGACGAAATTCTTATTGATCCTTACATCGGCGAAGCTAAAAGCGGGGACCTTTCAGGTATTTTCTGTTGCGATATATATTACAATAAAACCAATTACGAGCTCGCTTATACACTTGTAGAAAAACCAACTGAAACTATTGTTGTTGTGCTTGCTGGCACTCGTGAGAATTTCTACGAAGATCTAAAGAGGTACACGAAAAGTCTCTAGAATAGTTCCAATGTGACACATGTCCCCATTGTTCTTATCTACCCGATTAACACTTCTAATATTATAACTCATGGGGATTATTTCCTGGCTTTAGCGCACTCTTATTTTGATCTCCTCGAGTAAATTTGAGAGTTCAATGACATAGTTATCTTGTATGTGATGCCTTACCATCCAACCCTCGTGCTTAGCCAGGAACTTCGCGCTTACAAAAGCGAATCTTCTTTGATTGAGCAGCTTATCAAACTTGACTCAAGAGCGCTTTCAAACAGCGGGGCAGTGTACAAGGACGTACACTGCCGGCAATCAGACAGGGACGTCTGATTTGCCGGGCACCCCGCCCTCCCCAAAGCAAGCTCTTGAGTCTTAGTTTGATCTGCGAGAGCAAGTTAGTGAGCGTTGTAACGCAAGTT
>DHWG01000085.1:3782-5106 GCA_002413075.1 Desulfosporosinus sp. UBA5188
GTAATAACCTTAACAACCTTTTTACCTTTGATCCATTCACTCATGGCAGGCTGAGCAAGGGCTACTTTCTCCAACTCTGCCTTCGAAATATCCGCCGACACAATCATCCGGTCTCGGACTTTACCATTCACTTGAAGCACCACAGTCACTTCAGCTTGTACTAGAGCGGCTTCATCCACTTCAGGCCAGCTTTGCTTGTGAATGCTTTCCGTATGTCCAATTTCACGCCAAAGTTCTTCCGTCATATGCGGAGCGAAAGGGGCTAGCAGTAGCAGAATCGCCTCAACGGCCTCACGCCCGACGGCGGCATCGGCTGACGGTTGTTCCTTATAGAGGTATAAGGCGTTGACCCATTCCATGATCGTACTAATCGCCGTGTTAAAATTATAGCGTGTTCCGATGTCAATCGTCACTTTTTGAATCGCCAAGTGCGTATGACGGCGCATTTCTTTACCAGCTGCATCAAGTCCCCCCCAAGGTTCCACTTCGTCAGTCGACGAAGCTTGATCATGGAAGTTTTCCTTAATAAGAGGCTCATATTGAGCCACCAGACGCCAAACACGGTTCAGAAAACGATAACACCCTTCAACCCCTTGATCGCTCCACTCCAAGTCTCTCTCTGGTGGCGCAGCAAACAAGATAAATAACCGTGCCGTGTCTGCCCCATAGTTCCCGATAATGACCTCAGGGCTCACGATATTTCCTTTGGATTTAGACATTTTGGAGCCATCCAAACAAACCATACCTTGCGTCAACAAGTTCTGGAACGGTTCATCCGCTTTCACGTAGCCCATATCGCGCAAAGCCTTCGTAAAGAAGCGTGCATAAAGAAGATGCAGAATAGCATGTTCCACGCCACCCACGTACTGATCCACGTTCATCCACTGATCCACGGACGCTTTGGTGAAAGGCACTTCCGTATTACGAGGATCCGTATAACGCAGATAATACCACGAAGAACAAACAAACGTATCCATCGTATCCGTCTCACGCCGAGCAACTCCCCCACACTGAGGGCACGTTGTTTCTGTGAAAGAAGCTGATGTGGCTAGAGGATTTTCCCCCGCTTTGAAAACGACATCCGCTGGAAGCACAACCGGCAGCTGCTCTTCTGGCACAGGGACTGTTCCACAGGCGTCACAATAAACAATTGGAATAGGCGTACCCCAATAACGTTGACGAGAAATAAGCCAATCGCGTAAACGGAAGTTCACTTTCCGTTGACCCAAACCACGGTGCTCCGCTTCATCGGCAATCCGTTCCAAACCCTCATGACTATCCAGACCATCGAGTGCACCCGAATTCGCCATAACGCCTTCCCCCG
>DHWG01000182.1:0-25470 GCA_002413075.1 Desulfosporosinus sp. UBA5188
GAATGCCGAGAGGCTATTATAATCACAAGGAGGTGCTCAAAGATGTTTGCGGTAATTATTCCAGCAAAAAATGAAGAAAAAAGCATCTTGGCAACTTTGACCACCATTCTACGCCTTCCCGTCAGTTACATTATTTTAGTTCTCAACGGTTGCACGGATCAAACCTTTCAGCTTGCTTGCTCAATCCCAGATACTCGAATTCATATCCTATATTTTTCAGATCCCTTAGGCATTGATATACCCCGAGCAATCGGAGCTCTCTATGCACGTCATATAGGGGCCACTGGGGCACTTTTCGTGGATGGAGATATGTCTGGAGATATCTATCAAAATCTCCTTACGTTGATTACCTCTGTCGAATCAGGGGTTGATATTGCCTTAACAAATTGTTATCCCTACATTCCCCATCGGTATAAACTAGCCAAGTTCGTCTTGAAATTCCGTTCACAGCTTAACCGAGAACTTGATCTCTTTAAAAGTCTGGGTCTGGCAACACCCACACATGGTCCCCATGCTGTTTCTCAACGAGCACTACAAGTCCTTCCAGCGGAGGCCATTGCGATTCCCCCACTCACCTTGTACTGGGCAAAGAAAAGTGGCCTTATCATCAAAGTAGCCACCTCCATCCCTCATGAATCACTACGTTCTCCAAGAAAGCATCGACGTCATGCTCGATTAATTGCAGAGACCATTATGGGAGATTGCAGCATGGGACTATCACTCAGCCGAGATGAGCCTCCGACTAGAGCACTGGGCAAACACAAATTAATGGGCTACCATCTGGAGCGACGTTTTGATCTCCTTAATGATTGGGAGCAGTCTCTCAAGTCACAGGACATGTTTTATGAACAGCATGTCATCCTTCCTGGTTCTTCCTCAAGCCCCGACTAGGAGAAGAGACCCTTTAAAAAAATATTTATTGACTAGTGATCAAACAATTAGGGTAGGAATTATAAATTCCTACCCTAATTGTTTCAATATTTTTGTCAATCTTTGATAAGATCAATGCCCTCCTTCTTTAGGTAGACATCGATCTTGTCCCGTTCCTCCACCCTTACGTGCACAGTCGGCTGCATTTTTTCCGCTTTCACCCCGTTCCACTTCAAATAAATTAATTGTCTGTAGGCTTTCTTCAAAATGGGATCTGTATAGTGTAAGTCTACAACAACATAATGCGCGTTGATATTTAATTGTTTAGGTAGAATCTCCTGGCTAGGTATGGTCATAACGAGGCTTGAAGAGGAGTCTTTAGGAATTTCATTGACAATGGCCGATTCATCGTGATGAATCGGTTTTCCTGTTAATTGATCATCAAAGACAATCGTCTCGCTGGAAAGATCGACGGCTGGATGTATTCCCACATTGGTAAATTTCAATTCGAAACTAAGCTCATTACCTAAATCTACTTTTGGGGACTCTTTTAAAATGAAATACGGTCGTGCGGTCGCCTGTTGTCCTTTCCATGCAGCGACCGTTAAAACGACTGTAATTAAGGCGGTCAGCGCTAACACGGTCGTTGCCATTGTTGCGATAACATTCAACCATTTCAGAGAGCTCTTCTTGCTTTCATTTTCCAAACTAGGTTCACCCTCCGTTAATCCACAATATTTTAACCCATTTTTTTTGGGCCTTCCCTATTATTTGAAAATATCTCGTCTTTTATTCTGATAAATAACACCTGCGACCGAAACAAAAGGACAATTCTCCCGTCTTGCCCTTAAGCAAGCCATAAGAATTGTCCTTTGTCTCTCAGTGCCCATACGTTCATTATACTTGAAAAGCTTTGGTCAGTACTTGAAATTCTTCAATACTCAAGGATTCTGCACGACGCCCATCCGAGATTCCGACGCCTTGCATTCGCTCGATGACGTCTTCTTTTTTTAGCCCTAAACCGCCCGTCAGTGAGTTTCCCAGAGTCTTACGCCGCTGGCTAAAGGCTGCTTTGACGACTCGGAAAAAATCCTTTTTGTCCACGTCAAATCCTGGGTAAGGGCGAAGGTCTAATCGAATAACAGCCGAAGTGACTTTTGGCGCTGGCCAAAAGTCACTAGGGGCAACATTCCTCACTTTTGTGACTTGAGCCGAGATCTGAACCGCAATCGATAAAATTCCATACGTCTTACTTCCTGGTGGCGCTGCAATCCGGTCCGCCACTTCTTTTTGCACCATAATTGTCATTCCGCTTAAGTGATCTGCTTGCTCCAGAAAGTGCATGATCAAGGGGCTGGTGATATAGTACGGCAAATTTCCGATTAAATACCCTTTTTTGTCCCCCCATAGTTCAAACAGATCAAGTTTAAGTGCATCTTGATTAATAATTTCGATCGGTTGTCCATGAAGCTCTTTGGTTAAAATCCCAATTTTATGTTGATCTAACTCAACTGCCCACATTTTCTTCACCCTTGGGGCAAGCATTCGAGTTAACACACCAAGCCCCGGCCCAATTTCGACGAGTGGGACATCTGGTTGTAAGGTACTAGCCGAAACAATACTGTCAATGACTTCATCACTCATGAGAAATACTTGACCCATAGATTTATGAGCGCGAGCCCCACTTTTTATAAGACGTTGCGTATACTCAGCTGCGTTCTCCATGCTTTACCTCCTCTATCGCTTGAAAAAACAACTCACGCGATATACCAAAACGGTTTAATCGATGAAGGAATTGTTTAGCATTGCTATCCCCTATCCCCAGCTTGCGCCCAAGTGCTATCCTGTATTCATTCGCGCGCATTGACCCCACAATACCCACAGAAAATAAATCTTCTATCGTAAAATTCTCAACAAGTATCTCCTGCTCTTGTTGAATATGTGCAAAAGCACGGCGTATCTCTTGGCGCGCTGCATTTTCGACCCCAATATCTCCCAGTTTAGTCGCTACTTTCCTGGTTAAGTAAACGTGTTTTACCTGAGGAACCTGCGTCCGAATACGGTTGCGTATCTGTTCTCCGACCGTATCTGGGTCCGTGAAAACGATCACCCCATTACGTTTTGCCATTTCTTCAATATAGTCTAGCTTTTTCTTAGTTAACCCATAACCCTCCGTCCAAATGATGTCGACTTCCCCGAGGGCCTGTCGTACCGCATGGGCGTCATTTTTTCCTTCCACCACTATAAGTTCCTTTATCATCGATGATTCCTCCGCTTCTACCTCCTATATCTTATCTGAGAATGTGCAAAGACTCAAATTATTGCTAGACCTAAGCCTATAAAAGAAAATAGGCCTAAATATAAGGGGACGAAAGATTGGTTCTTTCGTCCCCTTGTTACCGCGACTTTATTTGGTTTTAGTTTCTTTATTGGTTCCGTACGTTTTAATGAGTTGATCCCATATTCCTGGATCTTCCATTCCTAAACGCCAAATAGCAACGCCGTGCAACTTGTGTTTGAGGGCATAATCCATCTTTATCCTTAAACTACCAACGTTCTCAAAGAAGACTTCATGTCGAGCCCCTTTGTCAGTGTATATAAATTGTGGGACTTTGCCACTCGGATCCAAAAGGATCTCTACGCCCATTTTTTTAGCCCGATCGACCGTTTGAATATAGGATAAATAATCTGGTATTAAGGGCTTGGCAGTTCCCCAGTCAAAGGAATAAACTGGTAGACCAAGGACAATCTTTTCCTTAGCTATTTTCCCCGTTGCAAAGGTAATAACACGGTCAACCCATGCTGCAGACGCAATAGGTCCTTGGGTCGTTCCCAGTCCATGCTCATCATACGTCATAAGAATTATTTGGTCTGCGGATTTTCCAATCGCGGCATAGTCATACGCACCTGACCATAAATCAGCCGGATAATCAATAAATTTGGCAGGGATAGAAATGTTTAATACCTTATCTTTGGCTTTTAACGCTTTGCCGAGCTCGGTAACTAAGGCAGAGAAATTGTTTCGATCGCCTGGTGGCGTCTTTTCAACGTCCAACGAAATTCCGTCCCAACCATCTTTAGTTGTCAGGTTGACTAGGTTGTTGACTAAATTTGCTCTCTTGACAGGATTGGATAAAACACTGTGCGCTAATGCATCATTAAACCCAACCTTGCCGGTCAAATTCATGTTATGCACTAAGGCATAGGCTTTAGCTCCATTTTTCTGAGCCTCTTCTTTGATTTTTAGATCCACTTTACCGGTTGGAACAACTTTCCCATTTCCATCAAAGGAATACCAGAAAAACGCCACTTCATCCATCATTTTGATGTTTTTTGTCATTGATTCTTTAGAACCAGGTGTAGGACCTTCTGGATCCGTGTAAAATCCCATGACCACTCGTTTCTCAGATCCTAAGACGGAATCACGTGTGGCACCGGCTTCAGCCTCCGGTAGTTTTGTGGCTTGCGAGGTTTGGTCTTCGGATTTCGGAGGTGCCGTTGGTGCATTTGCACAACCTGTCAAGGTAAGTCCCAAAATTAGGGCACTGCTCATCATAAAAGTCAGAAACCGTTTCATGCTGCAATTCAACTCCTTTTCATGTAAATTCGGTACTGACTTTATTTTCCCCGCTTCAAAGAGCGTTATGTATTAAAATAAGAAGTGTTATATTTATCCTCTAACAGTCAATTATGGAAGGACGAAAAAATTTGCTATTCCTTTGGCAATCGCGCGTGCCAATTGTTCCTGATACCAAGATTGCTGTAGTTTCTTCTGTTCCTTCAGGCTTGATAAATAACCCACTTCCACGATGACTGCAGGCATACTGGTGTTATTGATAATATAAAAATCCCCAGGTTTTACAATTCTACGATTCATCCCTGGTATCTTAATTAATTCTTGTTGAATTAATTCAGCCAACCTTTTACCAGTTTCAGACTTAGAATGATAAAACGTTTCCGCCCCAGAATCCTGTCCCGTAGCTGTTGCATTGACATGAAGACTGACAAAAAGATCAGCATTAGCCTCCTTTGCCATGTCAATACGGCGATTTAAATCAATTTGTTTTCTAATAGTTCTTCCTTTCACCCCATCTGGGACGTAATCTATGTCTTCTTCTCTTGTCAGGAAAACCCCAATTCCACTAGGTCCTAGCATTTCCTTCACCTTTTGAGCAATCTGGAGATTAATCGATTTTTCATAAACGCCCTGATTTGTAATGGCTCCAGGGTCATAGCCGCCATGCCCCGGATCAAGCATCACAATATGTCCCTTCTCAAAACTAACTACAGCGGTCGAGCCCTGCCAAAGAACGGAAACAACCAGCATGCTCATGACACTCAGGACAAGTAATATCGCCGTTTTGTTCCCCGATATCCTGACATACTTATGCATCTAATACTCCCCCGTTTCATGGTTTCAACTAAAGAGTATGTGGGAATAAATAAAGTTATACTTCTTAATGGACTTAAAGAAATAAAGAAAGCCTTCGCTGCTGCGAAGGCTTTCTTTATGAACTATAATTTATATCAGCAATAGCTGAACATGGTCACTGGACGAATACCATGACGTTCCGAACACCATATTGTAAGGCTGCCTCTGTCGAATTCATATAAAGGTCAATACGGTTCCCTTTTATATCTCCCCCAGTATCTAAAGCGCGAGCCTGTCCATAACCTTCAACATATACGTTCTTCCCAAGAGATATAACTGAGGGATCGACGGCTATTATGCCCATACGGACGGACGCCCCAGTTTTGGTAGTCCCTCCTGGTATACAATAAGCTGTCGCAGTCATAACATAAGCATGCGTAAACTGGATGGTCGCCCCACCCCGGGAAATTGAAGTTTGTGCCCCTCGAGAAACGACTGAATTAGTCGGTGGGGTAAGCACTTTTAGATCAAGTATTTCTCGATCAACCTCTTTCCCATCTTCTAACGCAACCTTAACCTTTTGCTCTTGAAGACCATTTGAACCACGACTGACCACTTTATCTGGTAATCCAACGGGGAAATCAGCCGCCAGGGTAAGACTCTTATAGGGAATCTCACTTTGTATAGTATCTAATCGTTCCGAAACCCTAACCACCTGAACCTTCTCATTAGGTAGGAGCATATGGTCTAGGGGCTGCGAGACCTTATCTTTCGTTCCTAAGGCAATGCCTAATTTTGTGAGCGCATCAGCGACCGTTCGTGGTGCGATATAGGTATCTAACTTCTTGCCGTCAGCAAGCACAGAGATGGGGATCGCCCGCCGTACCTTTAGATCCATTTGGTCCGTGATCGCTTCAGTTCGTGCGATATTCACTTCATCCACGTCTTTTATTTGTAGACCATAACGCTCTGATAAATCAGAAAGCGCTTCTCCCACTGTTTTTGCGGAGGTCCGCGTCGTGAAAGTTTGATCATCCACCAAAAGATGAACGGGTGTACTCCTCGTTACTTCTATCTGTAATCCTTTAGTAACCAACGTATCTCGAGAAGGTGTCACAATATCCTCTGGATATGATTTTAAGTTTGAATGGGCGAGGGCCTGACCCACCGTCCCGTAGATTGTCGTAACGCTGACCGTTTGTCCGTCAATATGGGCCTCAATTGTCTTGGCATTGAACACGAATGTCACAGCTCCAATGAGAAAAACTGCACAAACAAAAATAGCCATTTGGGCTATTTTAGACATCCGAACCAAGGAAAAAACCCGAGTTCGAGTAAGCTTAAACATTAAATCCCCCCAGAAAATTAATACTAGCAATTATTTTAACAGATGAGTCGTCTATTGTCAACCATAATTTACATTAATTGGTTTGTATGACATAAATGCGGACATACTTTCGTCCCCAGTTTATGCACTGGCGAAGCGTTGGAAAGAACACATCAATTCGATTTCCACGTATATCTCCACCCGTATCTGCGGCTATCGCATACCCGTAACCTTCGACATAGACTTTGCTCCCCAGTGCAATGACTTTCGGGTCAACTGCAATGATACCTTCTCTCGGCTCGATTCCAGTCGCTGTTTTATTTCCGGTAAACGTATAGGCAGTCGACTCAATATTTAGTGATCGACTGACATTCATAGTTGACACTTCGAGACTTTGTGGCGCAGCTGATTTGGCAGTGTTTGCAATAACCACTTTTTTCTTCGGAACTGGTTTGGTGTTTTGAATAATCACTTCCTTTTTCGGGCTTTTGAACTCGAAAGAACTTTGCACTTGCTGATCGTTGATTTGCCCATCGGCCTCGAACGTTTTTACCACTTGACGCAGAATACCTTTTTCCCCTTTTTCCTGTATTTCACTATTACCAGGAAGAAGTTTATCTGACTCTATATATTGCGTCTCAAAAGGAATTTCCGTATCAACACATTCAATTTTATTAGAGATCTTTGAAGCACCTTGACTTGATACGCCACGGCTCACTGTGCCCTGACCAGATGGTCTCTGGCCTATGTCGGAAAAGTCCACTTCAGTCCCTAATTTGTTGATAGTCAAGGATTGTGTTGTCTGCTGAAACATGGGTATCGCTTGAGTTATATTTGGGGCACTCATCACTGAATAACGTGTACCGGCTGCGAATACTGCTAAACCCCCTATATATGAACTCCAAACTTTCGTCGCACGCCAATAATCCGAATAAGTACTAATCGGTAGCGAATACATTTTATCCCCCCCTCTTGACAAAACTTATGAAGTATCTAAAAAAAAAAGAACCTTCACTATTGAAGGCCCCATAAATAACAATCATATATTCTAACGAAGTTTAAAAATAGTTTCTGCGTTACACATAGTTTGACGCGCGACATCTTTAAACGGTAAGTTTCTAATATCCGCTAATTTCTGAACTATTTCTCGGACATATGTCGGTTCATTACGCTTTCCTCGCCGAGGTTCAGGCGTTAAATAGGGCGAATCCGTCTCAACAAGAATACGGTCCATCGGCGCCTTGATCGCCACCTCAACCGTATGCCGAGCGTTTTTAAAAGTAACTGGTCCTGCAAAAGAAAGATAGAATCCTAGATTTAACAGAATCTTTGCCATTTCCCAAGACCCGGAATAGCAGTGGAATACACCACCATATTTAGGGGGATAAGCTTTTACAATTTCCAAAACATCCTGATGGGCATCACGATTATGAATAACAATGGGTAAGCCAACTTGATTGGCTAAGTTAATCTGCTGAATAAATACTTCTTTTTGAACAGGTCGTGGGGAAAAATCATGATAATAGTCCAACCCTATTTCGCCCCAGGCCAACACTTTTGGTTCTTTCGCCATGAGTAGTAGCTTAGGCCAGGTTTCATCGGTGACCTTTTCAGCACTGTGCGGATGAATGCCAATGGCCGCATAAATAAAATCATAGTCTTTAGCCAGCTGCGTTGACCGTTCCGAAGAAGCAAGATCACAACCCACATTGGTTACCCGGGAAATGCCCGCTGACTTCATGTGCGCTATGACTTCTTCGAAGTCTTCGGTGTAAGCAGGATCATCTAAATGAGCGTGTGTGTCCCAAATCATTTGACCCGCGCACCTCCGGGAAGATCTTTCTTCACCGTAAGAACCTCCAACACTTCTCCCTGTGAGGCTGCCAATATCATACCCTGGGATGTGATTCCCCTTAACTTGGCAGGTTTCAAATTAGCCACTAAGACCACATACTGATTGACTAGGTCTTCTGGGGCATAATGTTTAGCAATTCCTGAGACCACCGTGCGAACTACGCCAGCTACTTCGACTTCTAACTTCATTAGTTTATCAGTCTTTTCGACTTTCTCTGCGCTTAGAACTTTACACACTCGTAAGTCCAGTTTAGAGAAATCCTCCATGGTTATTTCTTCTTTAATGGGCTCAAATTCGACTATTTTATCAATTTCTTTTTCTACTTGTACCGGTTCGTTAGGCACTTGAGACTCTTGCTCCAATTTTTCCATCTCCTCTACTTTCGAAAATTGCGTGATATCAATCCTAGGGAACAATTGCTCACCCTTTTGTACTTTTATCCCGTGTTCCAGAATGCCCCATTGGTCGGCTTCTGCCCAACGAAGGAGGCTTTCATCATGCCCCAGCAAAGTACATATTCTAGCTGGCAATCCCGGCATAAAAGGGGCCGTGAAAATGGCCATAACACGGATACATTCCATGAACGTATAAAGAACAGTATCTAAGCGTTCCCGCTGATCCGCTTGCTTCGCAAGCGCCCATGGGGCTGTTTCATCGACATATTTATTGCAGCGAGCCACAAAGCGCCAAATCTCTTCAAGGGCACCCGCAGGATCACAAGCCTCAAGCCTTTTTTCGACAGCTTTTTTAACTTCATGACTTAGTACTTTTACCTCTAGTTCTTGTGAGCCGTCTTGACCTGGACTAGGAACAATCCCCTCTCGATACTTAACAACCATGGCTAAACTACGAGAGACAAAATTTCCAAAATCATTGGCTAAGTCACTGTTTAGGCGTTCAACAACATTATCTTCAGAATACGTACCATCCGTACCCACTTGCAATTCACGCAATAAGAAATATCGAATGGCATCTGAACCATATCTCTCAATGAGCTCGAAGGAATCCTGCACATTTCCTCGGGACTTAGAAATTTTCCCGCCGTCTTTGGTTAGATACCAGCCATGCCCATAAATCATTTTAGGTAGAGGCAAATCTAAGGCCATAAGAATAATAGGCCATATCACAGCATGAAAACGCACGATATCTTTACCCATAATATGGACATCAGCAGGCCAATAACGTTGATAATTTTCCCCATTTGGATAACCTAGCGCCGAGATATAATTAATGAGCGCATCCAACCACACATAGACCACATGCGATGGATCAAACGGGACTTTTATGCCCCACTGAAACGTCGTACGAGAAACACAGAGATCTTCTAAACCACCTTCAATAAAGCGTAGCATTTCATTACGTCGGGAGACCGGTTGAATAAAGTCTGGATGCTCTCCGATGTATTTAAGTATGGGCTCTTGATAGTTTGAGAGCCGAAAGAAATAGCTTTCTTCCTTGAGCATTTCCACATCTCGGCCACAATCCGCATTAGGACATTTTCCTTCAATTAACTTATTTTCCATCCAAAACGTTTCACATGGTGTACAATACCAGCCCGAATACTCGGACTTATAGATATCCCCTTGTTCATATAGCTTTGTGAAAATTTGTTGAACAACTTTTTGATGACGCTCTTCCGTCGTACGAATAAAGTCGTCATTGGAGATGTCCAAGGCTTTCCATAATTCTTTAAAGCGTTCAACAACCCCATCAACATACGTTTTGGGGTCTGTATTTTTCTCTTCCGCCGTGCGAAAAATTTTCTGGGCATTCTCATCTGTACCCGTTAAAAAATAAACGTCATCGCCTAATAATCTATGGTAACGTGCCAGCGTGTCCGCAGCAACCGTTGTATAAGCCGTTCCAATATGGGGGCTTGAGTTCGGATAGAAAATAGGCGTTGTAATATAGTATTTCACCAAAATGTCCCTCCATCTCAATATTTGGTATTTATAGTATAAAGACTTATATTTGTCAAGTATACCCACAATTAGGATTTTATATGAAGAACCCAAATATTCTCGTGTAATTTTAGAAAAGTAAAAACCTGGAAAAATATTGGGTTGACTTTAAATGGAACGGTTGGTATCATAAGTCTGTGGTTTCCTGTCGAAACCTGTTATAAAGAGGGGTGTTTAGAATATAATGATGAAATCAACTGGAATCGTGAGAAAAGTCGATGAACTTGGTCGTATTGTTTTACCGATTGAACTTCGCCGTACTTTAGGTATTGACGAAAAAGACGCTTTAGAAATTTACGTGGACCAAGAAAAAATTATCCTTAAAAAGTATGAGCCTGCTTGTGTATTTTGTGGTAATGCCAGTGATAACCAGCTCTTCCACGGCAAGAACGTTTGTCGTGATTGCGCCATTGCCATGGGCGAAACCGTCTCTGCAAGCTCTGAATCAAAAGCCGTTTAAGACTCACCCAATTACTTAGTCAAACCACTGAACTTTAAAATCCATCAATGAATTTAGCGGGAAGGCCTTTAGGGCCTTCTTTTCTATATCCTAAAGCTATATTCAGGTAGATCTTACTTATCCACCACAGCTATAGGGCTTATTGATCCTCTTCGTACAGAAGTGCCTTATAAACCTCTGATTTTCTTACCTCATAACGCTTAGCGACTTCTTTCATGGCATCCTTCTTACTCAACCCTCGACTTATTCCTTCTTTGACCTCTTGGCACCATTCATCTGGACCTCCGACTGGTTTCACCAGGACGTAGGGTGCCACGACGATACAGCACTCCCCTCGTGGCGCTGTCATCTCGAAGTGTTCCTTTAACTCAGAAGCGGTTCCCTTGTGCAGCTGCTGATGCAATTTTGTCAACTCGCGCACCACCGCCACATCACGTTCCCCGAAACACTCTGCAATTCCTTGTAAAGTCGCGATCAAACGATGAGGGGCCTCATAAAAAATCTGCGTTTGGGTAAGATTCGCCAGTGGCTCTAAGTTTTTCTTCCTTGCTCCTGATGTAGCCGGTAAAAATCCGTGAAAAGCAAAATGTTCCGTCGACATACCCGATAACACCAGAGCCGTGAGGGCTGCATTGGGTCCAGGCAAGACATCAACTGGAATAGCCTCTGCATAACAGAGACGGATGACCTCACATCCAGGATCAGAAATCCCCGGCAAGCCTGCATCAGAAATGAGCGCAATCGATTGGCCGGCCTTAAGTTTTTCCACCAATTCTAAGGACTTTTTCTTTTCGTTATGTTCATGATAACTGGTCATATGAGTGGTAATTTGGTAATGTTGCAAAAGCTTCCTTGAATGACGGGTATCCTCAGCAGCAATAAGATCTACTTCCCGTAACGTATCTAAAACTCGCAAGGTTATATCTCCCAAATTTCCAATCGGCGTCGCACATACATACAGCGTACCTTTAGTCAACATACCTTCGACTCCTTGTAAAGTTCAACTAATCTTTCCTCAAAAAGCCCATACAGAACAGGCAATCGCCTTCTAACGGTTGCCCAAAATGAAGGTGACAGACATGGAAACCTTCTTGATAGAGGAGCACCAGGTTATCATGAGCAACGCCCTGAATGTGTTCAGCATTGGCAATCACGCGCTCTGTTTCCTTCTCAGGAAGCGTCCATTCCCGCTTTAATTTAATATTTTCTTCTTCCAAGGCTTGGACATAGGGTTTTAAACGATTCACTTCTTCCAAGAGAGAACGCAGTTTTTCTTCCACTTCTGTCAGGGCCTGGGTCAGCTGACTCATACTCTCTCACTCTTTCCTTTAGGCTTTTCCCCTTTCCTATGGCGTTGCACTGTCCCCTCATCCTGATTTTCTGCCATCTTTTCGCCTAATTGAGCTTTGTGACGGGAACAATGATCTTTGTCATCGGATTTATAACAGCCATTCTCATACTTGAGACAGCACATGAGACGGCCACAAATTCCAGAAATCTTCGTTGGATTCAGAGAGAGTTTTTGATCCTTAGCCATTCGAATCGAAACCGGCTCAAAGTCTCCTAAGAAGGACGTGCAACAGAGAATCCGTCCACAAGACCCTACCCCCCCGAGCATTTTAGCTTCGTCGCGTACGCCTATTTGCCGAAGTTCAATACGAGTCCTGAATATAGCCGCCAGGTCCTTCACTAATTCCCTGAAGTCAACTCTCCCCTCCGCAGTAAAGGAGAATATGATTTTATTACCGTCAAAGGTATACTCAACATCCACTAATTTCATGGGCAATTGATGTTCTGTAATTTTCTTTAAGCAGATTTGAAAAGCATCTTTTTCTTTTATTTTGTTCTGCTCAACAAACTGTTCATCCGCTGAAGTTGCCTTACGCATAACCTGTTTTAATGGCAGGATCACCTCATCGTCAGCAACATTACGAGAGGGAATCACCAATTCACCAAATTCAACACCCCTTGCTGTTTCAACAATCACCTTGTCAGATGTAGCAAGTTTAAGGTCTCCCGGGGAGAAATAATATATCTTACCAGCGTGTTTAAAGCGAACGCCTACAACCTCAATCACAGAAATCCCCTCCTTGTTGGAATAATTCTAAAGCTAACACTTCAATCACGAGTCTTGGATTCACTTGTTGTCGTAGTACAGCCATTGCTTTTCCGAGTGCTAAAAGCTCAACAGGATGATTAGACCCTTCGCTAATCCCTTCTTGGGCCTGTACCTCCATGACTTGTAAATAAAGAGTGGCTTGATTTTTATCGATTGGGAAAAGAGAAAATAGTTTTAAAAAATTTCTTTCTTCTACTATAATCCTAAACTTAGTCACCCATTCTTTCACTAATGGCACACCATACTCCAGAATAGCGGTCGCCAAGCTTTGGTTTTTCCCACTTAAATGAAAGGCCAGAGCGGCTTCTTGCTGGTCCACCTCGCCCAACCCATTAAGCCAATTGTCTTCAGAAAGATCTGGAAAATAGACCAGCTGTGCTCTGCTCTGTATTGTGGGTAAAATTCCTTCAGCATTATGCGCACATAATATAATAACGGTTCGCTCCGGTGGTTCTTCAATCACTTTCAATAAGCCATTAGCTGCTGGCAACGTCAGTGAATCCGCCTGCTCAATAATAAAGACTTTATAGTTTCCCTCATAATGCTTTAAGTATACCTTTTGTTGCCAACCGAGAACCTGCTCGATTCCAATGGTTGTCTTAAGTGGTTTCATCCATGAAACATCGGGATGGTTTCCACTGATTATTTTATGGCAGGCGTAGCATTTTTGGCAAGGCCCCTCCGCCGTAGGCTGACGACAGTTTAATAACTGTGCGAACCGAAGCGCTACCGCCCGCTGATGTTGTTCACTTCCTCCATGAAACAGTAAGAGATGGGCCAATCGCTTTTCACGTGCTGCCTTCTCCAAAAGGTCTAATTGTAAATTCATATCGTCACACCTTAATAAACTGTTCAACATCCAAAACAAAGACCGTTGCTCCACCAACCTGAACCTCGATTGGAAAGGGAACATGGGCGTCCACCGGACCCATAATAGGATGGGCTTGAGTCAACATCTCTTCACGTTGGTGACAAGTTTCACGAATCGTTGCTAGAAGCCCTTCTAGTCGTTCCTCTTCAACCCCAAAAAGCAACGTTGTATTTCCCGACCGCAGAAAACCCCCTGAACTTGCCAAACGCGTCGCTCGTAATCCTTCTCGCGTCGCACTTTGTAGAAGTCTCCCAACATCCTTGTCCTGCACAATCGCGATTACCATCTTCATCCTTTATCACTCCTCTACAATCCAAATTGTTTGGCTATTAAAACCATCCCACCCTTGCCAACGCCCCTCACTTGCTGTGAGTAGCGTACCCAAAACTTCACAAGTCATCTGTTCTCCCATTACAATGAGAGGAATTCCAGGGGGATAAGGAGAGATCGTTTCCCCGACAATATGGCCTAAGCTTTCCTTGAGAGGGATTTGTGTTTTACGAGCAAAAAAAGCATCCCTTGGAGAAAGCATTAAATGCGGCAAAGGAGGGATTCTAAGCCTATCATTTCTTACAAGCTTTTTTGCTTCAACAAAGCCACCAGAATGCGCAAAACTCGCTAAATTTTCTAACCCCTTCGTAAGCCTTCTGACATCCTCCGGTGTGCTCCCAATTCCTAACATAAAGAGAATGTTTTCCTCATCCCATAACTCCGGTTCAATGCCGTAACCTTCTCGAAGGTAGTCCACACAACGAGGGGCAGGAATCCCCAGCGGCCTCGTATTGATCAGAATTTTTGACCAATCAACCGTGTGGATGCCATACGTCCCGACATCATTTTGAGAGAGAACACGGAAGCTATTGCTCACTTTGGAATGTAAATTTTCGACGTCTTCTTTCAAACAATCCCAACGTCCAAAATCCAGAGCAAATTCTCCGGCTCGCTCCAACGAGGCCATCAGTAAGTAACTCGGGCTTGAGGATTGGAGAATTTCTAAACTTTGCCTTAAACGGGTGCGGGAGATTCTCTGCCCTTGAACATGTAGCATCGCTGACTGAGTTAAGGCACTTAACGTTTTATGAGAACTATGTAAGACAAGATCTGCACCAAGCTTTAGAGCGCTTGGAGGAAATAGCGATCCCAGATAATGTGACCCGTGTGCTTGATCAACAAGAATTGGTGTATTAAACCCAAAAAGGGTTCTTTCTTCCAATAATTGTTTTAATTCAAAGGCTGTTCCATAATAACTGGGATACGTTACATGACATGCCGAGACCGCTTGCCATGGAATCTGTTGCTTCTTCACGTCTAATCCTAACGGAAGATTAAAATCGGGATGAATTGTAGGTATTACATACTCTGGTTTCAAGCCGCTTAAGACCAAGGCTGACATAACGGAACGATGGGAACTTCTCTCCACAACAACACGTTTAGCACCTGTGTGTTCCAAAGCGAGAAACATCGCTTGATTTCCAACCGTTCCTCCATTAATAAGGAAAAACGTTTCCTCGGCTCCGAAAATCTCTGCTGACCGTTGTTGTGCCTTAGCAAGGATCCCACTCGGGCAATGAAGCATATCGAGACCCGGAAGCTCTGTTAAGTCAGAACCCAGAAAATCTAAGCCCTTAAAAAACTCCTGTCGGCCTTTATGGCCAGGAGTATGGAAAGAGCACAATCCTTGTTTTTGATAACGACTCAATCCCTCTCCAAGATCACCCACCGTCACCGATGAACCTCCATTCAACCAGAGTTTTCAATAAAACCATAATTAACACATGGTATCACTTATATTTTAACATAAATTAGGGAATTAATCCAAATTGGTTCAACCTTGGCAGTGCCACGACTGCTTCCTGTCCTTACCGATTATATCATGCCCTTAAAACAGAAGCCCTTTGATTAAAAAAAGAAATTCTTGATATTCCGGAGAGCCCTGTTCCGCCATGAACAATTCTTCTTGGCAATCTGAACAGAAAAACATGCCCTCGACTCGGAACCCGTCGTAGAGCCCATTTTTGGGAACTTGAGCGCACCGATAGCACACTGGTAAAACCTTTCCTAGGACTTTTTCCTCGTTCAAAGCTATATTTACTTGCTCCTTAATTTCTTTTACCTGAGTCTTAATATCTTCGTGAATCATCATTTTGTATTCCCCCTATTTAACTTCTTATCTTATTCTTGCCCCACTCCCCTTTATTTAGTCGTCGGACTACTGTTTGACATACCCGAATGATCTATTGTGACCTGAACCTCCATCGAAACAGGAAAATCCGCAATCTGCTGCTCCCATTGATCCTTGACGGTCTTCCAATACCCTGGGTTTTTCTGTTCAAGATGCCGTCCAATTCCCAAAAAATCAAGCCCCAACTGTTTCTCTTTCTGAATAGAAAGCTGACATTCTTGCTCAATCACCTTAGCCAAGCTCTTTTCTGCCGCTGCCATGAGATCTGCCCATTCCATTGCAGAAAGTTGTTCATTCTGTCCCAGAACCTCTTCTACGGCCATACTTGTTTTGATCTGATATTGCAGCTCTATTTTTCCGTTATTATTGACCACTTTGTACTTTGTCGTGGATTTTAGTACGTGCGCACTGAAGTTCACTTTACTTTCTCCGCTGCCTACCGTGTTAATAAAGCGATTCGCAACATTGTTTTCTAACCACATATACCCTTTGGTTTCTTTGTCCGTCAAAAGATCAACCAAGCGATCCCCCCGGAATACCCCCGAACCTTCTAACTGTATCTCTTTCCCCCCATCCTGTCCCTCTTCTTTGTATTCTATGCCCGCATCACCCGACTTTACAATTACAGCGACCGGTATAATTGGGGCTGTGCTTTTTCTTCCTAAAACGGTTAAATAGTGGCCTAACCTAACCGTCGGAAACGTTGATATATATTTTCCAGTTTCAATATTATTTTTAAGAAACATCGCCGGTATTGCTCCATTTCGCAATTTGATGTTTAAAACATCTTGTGCTTTCCCTTTGGCTAAAATTAAGTACATTGACCGATGAAATTCAGAAAATCGCTGTATGAAATCCAACATATCCTTAAAACCGACTTTCGCCAGATCTTCGCCAATGACGATCACCTTAACTGAACCATTGAAAGGTATACGATCTGTGATCTTGTTCGTCATCTCATAGGCCTCCCTGAGGGTTGGCGCTTCATAACTCGTGGTCCAGTCCTTAATCTCTGTACTTGTGGCGCCTTTTTTTGGCGTTAAATATTGCCCCGTTATAAGGTATGTATTGGGTTTCTGCCCAACATCAAATCCAATGGCCAGCAGAGGGATTAATTCCTCTACTTCCTGTTTTCCCCAGCACCCTGGTAAACATAGAAGGCATAGACTCAATATCAATAAAGTTACCACTTTGTGCTGTATACGTTTCATTGAACACCAGGTCCTTTCTTCCAATGAGAAACTCCCCAAAGGGAAGGTTCTTCCAAACAGCGGCAAAAGGCAAGATCAAATGATCGTCGACGAACGATATTTCCAATAATAGATAATGGCCTCTTAGGAACCCGAAGGCGATTCCTAAAAATATGACACACACCGTCGCTTCCCATCGAACACCCTTGAAGCCGAAGACCGTTTCTAAACCCCAAGTCACCATAAAGAAAAAAGCGCTAATTTTTATGACCCCGGCTCCCAGCCAAACCCCGATAAATAAGGATCCGACCCCCGAGACGGTCTTACTCACTTCCACCATATTCCCTAATGAAAGTAATCCGTACACTAAACGGGTGGTTTCAACGGGTCCAAAAACCATAATTTGAATTAAGGTAACGAGCATGTTCAAAATCCCTACTAAGAAAACAGCTCGCCAAAGCCCTGTCTTTAATTGCCCAAGCGCTTGCTTACCGGTGGGTAGAAAAGCAAGAAGTCCTGCTAAGAAGAGCATAAATTCCATCACGAAGGGTAGTGTTTTTATTCCTCCCCAAAGAAGAGGTTTTAATCCCTCACCCAAAATAGGTAATAGTTCTCCTTGTTCAATCCGAGGAATGGAGAGACCAAGATTGAGAAGCAACGCGAACTCTGAACACAACATCGCTACTCATGGATAAAAGTTCTTTCACTTTAACTCCCGATAAGGGGTTGTTCATATCTCCGTCAAAAGGATAGGGGGGAGCCTCACGAATCTTTCGTTCTTTCGGGCGAATGGTAAGTTCTTTAATCATTTTCAGCCAGCTGCCCAATTAATCCCCCTCCTTCTCTCGCTTATTTTGTCCGACAACAAAACTATTATTCGTAACTCTTCTGTCGGAGGGGGTATAAGTTAAAGTAATATTAAATACGGGCATAGAAAAAAGGAGCAGGTTATAAACCTGCTCCTCAGAAAACCTTCACTAATTTAGTTGTGGACTAAACTCTAGTCCCACTTTTGGTCCGCTAGACGTTTGTAAGAATCATATCGAACCTTTGCATATTTTTCTGCGCCGACAAAGAGTTCTTCAGCACTCTCTGGGAAAGTCGTTACCAAGGATGCGTAACGAACTTCACCCATGATAAAGTCACGGAAGGACGTCGTAGGTTCTTTAGAATCAAGGCTAAATGGATTCTTGCCTTCATCGATCAGATCGGGGTTAAAGTGATAAAGATGCCAGTAACCGGCGTCAACCGCTTTCTTCTGCTCTTGGACACTTTTAGTCATACCCGCTTTGAGACCATGGTTGATACAAGGCGCATAAGCAATAATCAACGAAGGTCCTTTATAGGCTTCTGCTTCTTTAATGACTTTGATCGTTTGAGCCATGTTAGCACCCAAAGCAATTTGTGCTACATAAACATAGCCATAACTCATAGCCATCATGCCTAGGTCTTTCTTACGAATCTTTTTACCTGCTGCAGCGAATTTGGCTACGGCAGCTCGAGGCGTTGCTTTAGAGGACTGTCCTCCAGTATTAGAGTATACCTCAGTATCAACAACAAAGATATTCACATCATCACCGGAAGCTAAGACGTGGTCTAATCCGCCATATCCGATGTCATAAGCCCAGCCGTCTCCACCAACAATCCACTGAGACTTTTTGACGAGATGATCTGCCTTCGTCAAGATTTCTGTGAGGACTTTATTCTCCCCGACGTATCCATTAAGACCTGCAAGGACCTTAACCGTCGCGGCTTTAGACGTTTCAGTATCTTCAGGATCCTTGAGCCACTCTTGGAAGGCTTCTTTGAGCTCAGCACTAATTTCCATGTCCAGTGCTTGTTTCATCAAATCAGCGAGTTTATCGCGTTGTTGACGAACGCCCAAGTACATACCGTAGCCGAACTCAGCGTTGTCTTCGAATAACGAGTTGGCCCAACTTGGTCCTTTACCTTCCTGGTTCGTGGTATATGGAACTGAGGGAGCACTGCCGCTCCAAATGGAGCTACAGCCCGTAGCATTGGCAATCATCATACGGTCGCCGAAAAGTTGTGTTATCAGCTTAACATAAGCTGTCTCACCGCATCCTGGGCAAGCACCGTTGAACTCAAGTAAAGGTTGCACAAACTGGCTACCTTTAACTGTCGTCACGTCAAAGAGTTTGCTCTTATTTTTCAGGGTTACTGCATACTCCCAGTTCTCAGCTTGTTGTTCCATTTGTTCAGCAGCTGGTTTCATGACAAGTGCTTTAACTTTAGCGGGACAAACTTCAGCGCAGTTCCCACAACCCGTGCAATCTAACGTGCTTACTTGAACACGGAATTGCAGATCTTTTGCTTCTTTACCAATGGCTTTCTTACCGACAAAGGTTTTTGGGGCATTTTTGGCTTCTTCCTCATCTAATAAGAAGGGGCGAATCGTCGCGTGCGGACATACATAGGAACATTGATTACATTGGATACAGTTCTCAATCTGCCACTCTGGTACTACAACAGCAATACCACGTTTTTCATAAGCAGCAGTTCCTAGCGGTACTGTTCCATCTTCGCAGCCCAAGAAAATACTTACTGGAAGATCGTCGCCTTCCATTGCATTTACTGGACGGAGAAAATTCGTCACATAGGCAGGCTCTTTAAATGCCACTGCAGCCTTAGTTTCAACTTTATCAGCCCAAGACGTAGGAATATCTACTTTAACAAAAGCACACAAGCCCTGATCAATCGCTGCAACGTTCATATCCACAACGTTTTGTCCTTTTTTACCATAGGACTTTACGACAGAAGCTTTTAGATAGTCTGTTGCTTCTTCAACCGGAATAACGTTTGCGAGCTTGAAGAAAGCGGATTGCATGATCATGTTTGTGCGGGAACCAAGCCCAAGTTTACGGGCAATAGAGACCGCATCGATGATGTAGAATCGGACATCATTTTTGGCAAGGAATTGTTTCATGGCAGGAGGAAGTTTATCTTCTAATTCTTCCACAGTCCATTGGCAGTTCAAGACAAAAATACCATTCTTTTTCAGACCTTTTAGGAGATCATATTTGTAAACATACGTTTGGTTCGCACAAGCGATGTAATTTGTGCCAGTAACATAGTAAGGGGATCTAATTTCTTTCTTGCCAAAGCGGAGGTGAGAAATTGTGATTCCGCCAGATTTCTTACTGTCATATTGGAAATAAGCTTGTACAAAGAGCTTAGTGTGATCCCCAATAATCTTAATAGCTTGCTTATTTGCACCAACCGTTCCATCTGAGCCAAGACCCCAGAATTTGCACGAAATAGTCCCTTCTGGTGCCGTGTCAATGATTTCGTCCTCAACTAAAGAGGTATGAGTTATATCATCCACGATACCGATCGTAAAGCCATTTTTAGGGCTTTTCGCTTTGAGGTTTTTGTAGACTGAGAGTACTTGAGAAGGCGTCGTATCTTTAGAACCTAAGCCATAACGTCCTCCGACGATGACCGGTTTGAGATCACTTGTGTAAAAAATATCCTTAATATCTAGATAAAGAGGTTCACCGGTAGCACCAGGTTCTTTAGTTCGGTCAAGAACTGCAATGGTCTTAACCGTTTTAGGGAGCACTTTAAAGAAGTAATCACTGGAGAAAGGACGGTACAGGTGAACTTTAATGACCCCAACTTTTTCCCCTCTTGCTACGAGATAGTCAACGGTTTCCTCAATCGTGTCACACATCGAGCCCATGGCAACAATGACATGTTCTGCATCAGCTGCACCATAGTATTGGAATGGGTGATATTCACGGCCAGTAAGTTCCTTATATTCTTTCATAGATTGTTCCACAATGTCCGGAACAGCATCATAGAAAGTATTAGAAGCTTCACGGCCTTGGAAGTAGACGTCCCCGTTTTGAGCGGTTCCGCGTAGAACTGGATGCTCTGGATTCAGAGCATTGTTACGGAAGGTTTGTACTGCTTCCATGTCTACTAGTTTGGCAACTTCCTCATACTCCGGTACTTCAATTTTTTGAATTTCATGAGATGTACGAAATCCGTCAAAGAAATGAATGAACGGTATACGGGATTTGATGGAGACTACGTGAGCAATATATCCCATATCCATAGCTTCTTGTACGTTATGTGAAGAAAGCTGGGCAAAACCCGTAGCTCGAACGGACATTACGTCCTGATGGTCACCAAAAATTGAGAGTGCATGGGTTGCCAAAGCACGGGCGCTAACATGGAAAACGCAGGGTAATAGCTCACCGGCAATTTTATACATGTTAGGGATCATTAATAGTAGTCCTTGTGAAGCTGTATAAGTCGTCGTTAATGCACCCGCTTGAAGTGAACCGTGCAATGCTCCTGCAGCGCCTCCCTCAGATTGCATCTCCGCGACCTTAACAATTTGTCCAAAAATATTTTTTCTTCCATGAGCAGCCCATTCATCCACAAATTCGGCCATAGTTGATGAAGGGGTGATCGGGAAAATTGCGGCGACTTCCGTAAAGGCGTACGATGCGTGAGCGGCGGCTTCATTGCCATCCATGGTTTTCATTTTAGCCATTAATTTCATCCTCCTAATTTATAATTATTTAATTATAGGGTTCTATAAAGAGATAATACCTCCTTTTAACCCCCAAAACCCAAACTAACATCAGGAAATAACGGTTGTGCGATAAACGCTATATTGGTCAGACCATCAGACCTCTCAATAACTTCATTTTAGAGTATCTTTCATGAAATTGCAATGCATAAGCCAATTAAAATTGCGAATATCCATGACTTTTACCTTATCAAAATTCAGAAATTAAGGACTCAAGGATTAAGCAAAAAACTCTAAATTTTCATAAAACTATATTAAACGGACTGAGGGAACATATTCAGTTCTCACCTGAATATGTTCCCCTTGCCTGTCCTAATTATACCTCTTAAGTGTTTCATTCGTCAAGAATTATAGGGTGACAATACAATGGGGTTATGACCATTAGATTCCTAAAAACTGCAGTACGGCGAGTGCTAGAACACCGGGAAATCCTAATAGCCCCACGATAATTATCGTAAAAAAATTAATAGGAATTGAGTATCCCAGAATACTAAGCAGAAAGTCGAACAACCAGAGACCTACGATGCCACCTAACATGTGAATAATTAGTTTCACAAATACGTTTGGCTTACCAAGTGCAGAGCGAACCACTAATCCAATCAGTAAAATGAATAGACCGAGAAAAATCAAGGTCATGAATTCTCCTCCTTGTCGAGTGCTAGTCCCTATATAAATATGCACTCGCAGGTCAAAGAAGAACTTCATGCTTTAACATTTCTAAACTTAAGCTTATAGTTGGCGTCGTCCTTCTAGCGCCCGGGCAATGGTTACTTCATCAGCATATTCTAGATCTCCACCCACAGGCAAACCATGCGCTATCCTGGTGACGTTAATACCTAAAGGTTTTAGCAAGCGGGCCAAATATAAGGCTGTTGCCTCGCCTTCTACGGTTGGGTTGAGCGCCATGATCACTTCTCGTATTCCGTCTAAACGTTTCAGCAGCAAATGGACCGTCAACTGCTCCGGACCAATTCCGTCCATTGGAGAAAGGACTCCATGGAGTACATGATACAGGCCTTTGAATTCTCTGGTTTTCTCCAACGACACAACATCGCGAGGATGCTCAACGACGCAAAGTGATGTTTGATCTCTTTGTGTATTTTGACATAGCCCACACGGATCCTTGTCTGTAAAATTGGAACAAATGGAGCACTTCCTAATATCTCGGTTCGCAACAACAATGGCCTGAGCTAAGTCCTCTGAAACCACTGGTTGTTGAACCAGGTAAAAAGCTAAACGGCCAGCTGTCTTGGGGCCAATCCCTGGAAGACGAGCCAAACTGCTAATCAGATCTGCCAAAGGTTGTGGGTATTGTAAGAAATCCATAGTTCGCCTAGAACAATCCGGGGATCTTTAAACCACCGGTCAGTTTACCCATTTCATTACTGGACATTTCTTGGGCTTTCCTTAAGCCTTCGTTTAAAGCTGCTTTAATCAGATCCTCGAGCATCTCGACATCCTCGGGGTCCACTGCTTCAGGTTTAATCTTTATCTCAACTAATTCCATTTTTCCACTGACGATAACCTGTACCATTCCACCGCCAGAAGAGGCATCCACCGTTTTAGTCTGAAGTTCTTCCTGGACTCTCGCCATATCCTCTTGCATTTTTTGCGCCTGCTTTAGCATCTGGCTCATGTTGCCACCCATGCCGCCGCCCATTCCCTTTAACCCTGCCATATTAACACACATCCTATCTTTTTTTGTTGACCCTTTATTATAAACTCGACCTTCGGTCCCTGATTCCTTCTAAGCCACAAACGCTTCTGGTGTTATCCCTCTTTTACAACCACTAGGTCCGCTCCGAACATGTCCTTAGCTTTGTTAATCAAATCCTGCTCTTGAGTTTGCACGTTGAGACTCTCGCGCGTTTGCTTAGATTTATAGTCATTTTCCATGAAATTTTGTAAGACTAGTGGAAGTCCAAATAGGAGCTTTAGAACCTCTTCAACCGTCTGACGATTTTCGATTTGGTTCACTTTGTCCTTATGAAACGAGCATCCTTCACGGAAAAGTATCGTTAACGTATTTCCATCAAATTTAACGGGTTTTCCTTCCATCAAAAAGGCCTGGGTTGATTTTTTTCGTTTCTTGACCTGGTCCAAGACATCATTCCAACGTTCTTGGATTCCTTCTATTCCTAGCTTCAGTTTCGATCCATCTGCAGTGTTTTCTAAAACGACCGTTTTAGGTTCCGCCGGTGGAGTCTTTGTGGAGGTAGGTAAGTTCCTCGGGATCACCGAACCGATTTTAGCGCCGACCGATAGCTTCTGTTCAGTATTACCCCCATGGACTAAACGTGAACCTTGAATTTGTTGTTCTAGGATGGATAACCGCTTTAGAATCTCGTCCTGACCACTCATCAACGTAGGTTGACCTTCATGAATGGTCTGAACTAACAAGAGTTCAGCAGCCAACCGAGCGTTCGACGCATATTTTAGCTGACTTTCTCCTTGTAATAGAATAGCGATCCAACGCAACATTCGGGAAATTCCGACCTGTTCGCTCTGTTTGACCAACTGATCTTGAATATGAGGTGCTACCAAAGGTGTTTCTCCCGTAGCGGAGGTTAAAAGCATTTGCCGAAGATAATCCAAGAGTTCTCTAATGATCTGTCGAGGATCTCGACCTTGCTGAATGCCCTCACATAAAAAGGTTAAACTCTTGCCATAATCGGATGAGACTAAGGCATCGATTAACTGAGCACTAAAGGCCTCACCGACCATCCCTAGTACCAGATAGACTTCTTCCACCCCAATCGGGTCATCTTGAAGAAGACATTGATCCATAATACTTAAGGCATCACGAAGGCTTCCTTCAGATTTTTGAGCAATCACCACTAAGGCGCTCTGATCAACCTTCCGGTTTAACGATAGGCACACTTCAACCAATCTTTTCTGAATATCTTGTACTGAGATTCGATGAAATTCAAAACGTTGTACGCGCGAGAGAATCGTCAAAGGTATTTTCTGAACCTCAGTCGTTGCCAAGATGAAAACGACCTGTGGTGGCGGTTCCTCCAGTGTCTTGAGTAAGGCATTAAAAGCTTCAGTCGTTAACATATGTACTTCATCGATAATATAGACTTTATGTTTTCCTTGAATCGAACTTAATTTAACATTTTCACGCAGGTCGCGAATCTCGTCAATTCCGCGGTTAGAAGCCGCATCAATCTCGAATACTTCCATGGCCGAACCTTTGTCAATACTAAGGCAGGAAGCACACTGATTACAGGGTTCAACGCCCTCCCTCTTTTCACAATTCAAGGCCTTAGCTAGAATTTTAGCGGCAGTTGTTTTACCCGTACCTCTAGGTCCACTGAATAAATAAGCGTGGGCGATCTTCTCTTGTTTTAAGGCATTAGTGAATGTTTTTGTAATATGATCTTGCCCTACGATGTCTTTAAACCTTTTTGGTCGCCATTCCCGGTATAGTGCCAAATAAGCCATACTATCACCCTCGATAAACAGAGTATGTACCAAAAAAGATGGTACATTGACCACCTTTGACAGAATATATCATAGCCGTACACCCTTGATCGAACCGTCACTTCCGAACGTTACCCTGATGAGCAAACTCGATTCAGGCAACCTCACGGCACACAAAACGCTCTCCTTAGTGCTGCTTCCGTCAAGATCTGACACGGTTCGGAGTGTCTTGTTGCGTAAGACCAAAATTTCATCGCCGCCCATCAAAGACAG
>DHWG01000182.1:25522-36106 GCA_002413075.1 Desulfosporosinus sp. UBA5188
AACGCTCTCCTTAGTGCTGCTTCCGTCAAGATCTGACACGGTTCGGAGTGTCTTGTTGCGTAAGACCAAAATTTCATCGCCGCCCATCAAAGACAGCTTCACAAGCGAGGACCTCCCGCGGGAATTCAATCTTGCTAGAGCGGACTGCAAGTTACAGGGAACCGCTATCTCCCCATCTAGTACGGCTAAATCAATTATAACAAAAAGAAAAGCCGAAGTCGAATACTTTGGCCTATGAATAAAAATAACAAGTCAAAGATGCTAAGGATATTTCGTGTCAGACAAGAAGGTGTGTTCACCTCATAGCGGGCTATTAGGTGAACACACCGACGAAGTATGACACAAAATAGACCAGCATACTGACTTGTTATTTTGTGAATGTGCCTTAGGCTTGAATTCTCTAATAATGGCGGAGAGGGAGGGATTCGAACCCTCGACACCAGTTGCCTAATGTACCCGCTTTCCAGGCGGGCGCCTTCGACCACTCAGCCACCTCTCCAGGTGCTCAGTAAATATCAAAAAACAAATAAATCTTCAATTAATTTAGTGAACAAGAGAGATTATATCGCAAAGAGACAAGCTAGTCAATCCCTAAACTTTGGCCGTATTAAAAAAACTTTTAAAAAAACGAGTTATCTTCTCCCAGAAGTAAAAACGCACCTTCGGTGAACTGGTAGACGGCTTGGCGGTCTGTTTAATGTCGTTCTTGATGGGGATGCCTTGTTTTCCATCAACTTGAACAGCAGTGGACTGATTAATATCAACAAAACAAAGCGCTGGAAAGAGCACACACCACCAGTTTGACCCTTGTCCTTCTCCAATCACAACTCGTAGCGCTTCATAGTTACCCGCTGGTAATACCAATGAACCATAGGATTTGGTGGGAAACATAAAATTCCCATACTCTGTGTTTACACTATAATCCTTACCCCACATTTTTACGACTGAACGACCAATAGTTTCCATATCCGGACGGATTTGCTTAATAATTTGTCGTGATTCATTTAAGGACTTAGATACAGCCAGCCGTGGAGAAACCTCTTTTAAGATGGCATCTCGAACGGCCCTCTTTAACTCTTGGTCCTTTTCACTGTCCGAATTAGCGAGGACGTGAAAACGGATGAGTTGATCTGGCGATGGAGAAACCTGTGATTCGTTCATAGTATTATTATTATTATAGGCTTCCATCGCACTTGCATTATGCATCGTCCCCCCAATAATATCGAGCATTAAAGCGCCTATAATTGCGAAAGCTACTATTATTTTTACACCTTTCATCAGGTCTAAACCCCTCTCTCCTGAACATCTCGTATTAATTGCAAAGCAACTCTCAAGATATCTTTCAATAATATAAGTCTGTCCAAGATTGTGAAGATTTAAGCAAAGTAGAAAAAAATATACGAGTAATCCATCTGAACACTAAAAAGGCCTTCGCGTTTACTTGCGAAGACCTCTAATTCCTACTGTATGTGATGTTCAGTTCTGACTCTATAACCTATTGCTCTCGCTTCTAGCTCAAACTCTTTGATAAATCTATGTAATGGCGGAGGAGGTGGGATTCGAACCCACGGGCGGTTTGCACCGCCAAACGATTTCGAGTCGTTCTCGTTATGACCACTTCGATACTCCTCCATATCCAATTATAAGGCTGAGACAAAAAACAAGTTCTCCATCAAAGCGCTAGAATAGCGTTAAAAACTACTTCTTATGAGAAAAATTCCAAGGCCCTGATACTAAAAGGCTTTAGAACAGGGCTATTCAACGTAGTCTCCGAAAAAAAGATTTCAAGATTTCCGAGCATTCGTCTTCCAAAACCCCAGCAACCACGTCAACCCTGTGGTTCCAAAGTGTATAGTCTAAAACATTCATCACGGAACCTGTTGCTCCGCCTTTCAAATCCGCGCATCCATACACAATTTGCTTCAAGCGGGACTGTATTATCGCTCCGGCGCACATCGGGCAAGGCTCTAAGGTCACATATAAGATAGCCTCTGTTAACCGCCAACTACCAAGTACTTCAGCTGCACGCTGAATCGCTAAAACCTCGGCATGCGCTGTAGGGTCTTTTCTTTGTTCTTTTTCATTATACGCTGCAGCAATTACATGGCCCTTATGAACAACGATCGCTCCAATCGGCACTTCCCCGTGTTCAAACGCCAGTTCAGCTTGTCTAAGCGCAAGACGCATCCAATCATTATGTAGCATAGTTACCTCAATTTTGGTGACCCCGGGAGGAGTCGAACCTCCGCAAGACAGGGTTTAGGAAACCCCCGCTCTATCCACCTGAGCTACGAGGCCTTAAATAGGACTCAGTTAAAATTATTAGCCGAAAATAATTTGGTGCGCTCGGAGGGATTCGAACCCCCGGCATTCTGATTCGAAGTCAGACGCTCTATCCAGCTGAACTACGAGCGCAAAAGTAAACTTTATGAGGTCCCATAGGAAACCTTCAGTCGAATTTGGCGGAGGGGGTGGGATTCGAACCCACGGATCCCTTGCGAGATCACTGGTTTTCAAGACCAGGTCCTTAAACCGCTCGAACACCCCTCCATGAATGACGACCGAAAAACAGCATATCATAAATATTAAATAAAAACAACTAAATGAACTTTTTATTTAATAAAGACAACGACATCACACGACCCTGAAAAGCTACCCAATCGTTTCTACGCCCATATAGGACTGCAAAGCTTTAGGCACTCGTATCCTTCCGTCAGCTTCCTGATAGTTCTCCATAATAGCTGCTACCGTGCGACCAATCGCCAAGCCACTGCCATTGAGCGTATGGAGATACTCAGGCTTAGCTTTAGCACTTCTCCGAAACCGGATGTTTGCCCGACGAGCTTGGAAATCTTCAAAATTACTGCAAGACGAAATCTCCCGATAGGTATTAAAGCTAGGTAGCCATACTTCCAAGTCATACGTTTTGGCAGAAGTAAATCCGAGATCGCCTGTCGATAACGCCATAACTCGGTAAGGAAGCTCTAGTTCTTGAAGGATGCTCTCGGCGTCACTCGTCAATAATTCAAGTTCTTCGTAAGAATTCTCAGGAAGTGCAAATTTGACGAGTTCCACCTTGTTAAATTGATGTTGGCGAATCAGACCCCGAGTATCCCGTCCTGCTGATCCCGCTTCAGAACGAAAACAGGCACTGTAGGCACAATGGCGAATTGGCAATTGACTGCCATCTAAGATTTCATCACGATAAAGATTAGTGACTGGCACTTCTGCCGTTGGAATCATGAAATAGTCCGTTCCAACAATCTTAAAGGCATCTTCCTCAAATTTAGGAAGTTGTCCTGTCCCCGTCATGGAAGTACGATTAACCATGTACGGGGGAAGTATCTCTGTATAGCCCTTAGCCGTATGGCGATCAAGCATAAAGGATATAAGTGAACGTTCTAGCTTGGCACCTAACCCTTTGTAGAAGGTAAAACGCGCACCTGTAACTTTTGCAGCTCGCACAAAATCCAAAACATCCAGCTTTTCACCGATTTCATAATGCGGTTTCGGTTCGAAATCAAAGACGCGAGGAATCCCCCACGTACGGACTTGAACGTTGGCACTTTCGTCCGCACCTATTGGCACGGAGGCATCAGGTATGTTAGGAATCTCATAGAGCACCTTTTCCATTTCTTGCACAAGAACTGTCGATTTGTCTTCCAAATCCTTAATAGTTTGACCGACTTCACGCATTTCTAAAACGAGACTTTCAGCCGCTTCTCCGTTTTTCTTAAGGCGCCCAACTTCTTCAGAAACAGAATTGCGTCGAGCCTTCAAAGTTTCAACTTCAAACAGTAGTCTGCGTCTTTGTTCTTCTTGTTTTAAAAAGTGGTCAAGACTAATAGACACATGACGCTTTTGCAAGGCTTCCTTAACCACTTCTGGGTTGTTACGAACAAACTTAAGATCCAACATAATAAAAACCTCCTAGGCGCCTAATGTTCATCAATCATGGCCAAAAAGTATTTATGGACCCGTAGGTCCGGAGTCAGTTCCGGATGAAAAGCACTGGCTAATAAATTCCCTTGTCTTGCAAAAACAATCTTACCTTCATATTCCGCCAGAATACCAACATTCGGGGCGACTTCACGAAGATAAGGTGCTCGAATAAATACCGCAGGTAAAGGATTAGGACCCATTGCAGGTACATGAAGCTCCGTTTCAAAACTGGCTACTTGCCTGCCAAAGGCATTACGTTCTACGACAGTATCCATTAGGTTTAATCGATACTGGTTACTATCGATGATTGTTTTACTCAGTACGATCATACCCGCGCAAGTTCCGAAGATGGGTAAATCTTGAGTACCAAGTTCCTTAATTTTTTCACCCATCTCATTAATTTGCAAAAGCTTTCCAATGGTCGTACTTTCCCCACCTGGAATAATGAGACCATGAATTCCTTCAAGATCGCTTATTGTACGCACTTCGATGACCTCGCACCCTAAACGTTCCAAAACCTGCCGGTGCTCGCGAAAAGCACCTTGCAGTGCCAAAACGCCGACACGCTTTTTCATGCTTACCAGCCCCGATCTTGCATGCGCTCGGAATCCTTCAAGGTAGAAATTTCAATGCCTGACATGGCTTGTCCTAGACCTTTAGAAATCTCAGCAAGCATCTTGGCGTCTTTAAAATGGGTTGTCGCCAGAACGATTGCCTTGGCACGCGCCTTAGGATCACCGGATTTAAAGATTCCCGACCCGACAAAAATACCATCACACCCAAGCTGCATCATTAAGGCCGCATCAGCGGGTGTAGCGATACCCCCTGCAGCGAAGTTCACCACTGGTAGCTTTCCATGTTCCGCAATGTAAAGAACTAAATCATAGGGAGCGCCCATATTTTTAGCAGCCGACATGAGCTCTTCTTTAGGCATTAAGGTTAAAGCACGAATTTCACTCATAACAGTACGCATATGACGGACAGCCTCGACAACATTTCCCGTTCCAGGCTCCCCTTTAGTACGAATCATTGCCGCCCCTTCGCCGATTCTGCGCAAGGCTTCACCAAGATTACGGCAACCACAAACAAAAGGAACCTTAAAGTCGTGTTTGTCAATATGATAAGAATCGTCTGCAGGGGTTAGTACTTCAGACTCATCAATATAATCCGCCCCTAAAGCCTCTAATATTCGAGCTTCAACAAAATGACCAATTCGGGCTTTTGCCATGACAGGAATAGATACCACAGCCATAATACTTTGAATAATTGTAGGGTCAGCCATCCGTGCGACCCCGCCTTCAGCGCGGATATCCGAAGGGACACGTTCTAAGGCCATTACGGCACAAGCTCCAGCTTCTTCTGCTATTATAGCCTGTTCAGGGGTCGTCACATCCATAATGACGCCACCTTTTAGCATTTCTGCAAGCCCAGTTTTAACTTTTAGTGAACCAATATCAGTCATATAATTTCCTCCTCTAAATTTAAGCCATCAACATTTTATGCGTTAAACTCCATCTGAAGTTCAGTCTAATGAACCAGGAGCGTTAGGCTACTTACTTTCTGCTAGCAATACTGGTGATCTGGCCTCTGACTTCTGATTCCAGACATGCTAACAGCTATGACGATGCTTGTCAAATTAATCGTCATCTTCGGATTCTTCCGATCCGACGGAATCTTCGTCGTCTTCGGACTCTCCAATTTCCTCTTCATCTTTCATCAAGACTTTAGCAAAGGCAACAACACTACTTGCACCAGTACGCATAGCCATAACGCCCTGCGCTGAGCGGCCTTGATTAGAGATACTCTCGACTTGAATCCTAAGCATGATTCCGTTATTCGTGATGACCATCAGTTGATCTTCTACTTGAACAACCTTAATCCCCACTAAGGACCCTGTTTTGTCATTGAGTTTCATAACAATAATACCTTTGCCACCACGGCCTTGAACACGGAATTCCTTAAGGTTCGTGCGTTTGGCAAAACCATTGGTACTCATGGACAATAGTTCACCCTCATCACCGATCACATCCATGCCGACAACCTCGTCGTTTGCTTCAAGCCTTATCCCTTTCACACCACGGGCTGTTCGTCCCATATATCGCACATCAGATTCGGCGAAACGAATGGCAATACCATTTTTCGTGGCCAGAAGAATATCGTCGACCCCTTGGGTAAGCTTGACACCAATCAGCTCATCGTCCTCATCTAAAGTTAAAGCGATTAAGCCATCACGGCGTGATGAATCATATTCTTGGAGGGCCGTCTTCTTCATAATTCCTTTTTTCGTCGCTGTAATTAAGAAGTAATCCGGGCTGTAGTCTTTGATGGCCATCACCGCGGTTATCATTTCATGCTGGCTTAAATTCAAGAGATTAATCACAGCCGTTCCCTTACCAACTCGACTGGCTTCCGGAATCTCGTGAGCTTTTAAGCGATACACTTTGCCTTGTGACGTAAAGAACAGTATATAGTGATGCGTCGTCGTGGTAAACAGATGTTCCACAAAGTCCCGTTCTTTGGTCGCCATACCATTAACACCTTTGCCACCTCTATGCTGACTTCGATAGGTACTAAGTGGTAACCGTTTAATATACCCATAATGGGTTACCGTGATCACCACATCTTCCACGGCAATAAGGTCTTCAATATCCATCTTGCTAACATCAACCGTAATGAGTGTCCGACGTGCATCTCCAAATTTGCGATTGATTTCTTCTAGTTCAGTCTTAATAATTCCAATAACCATACTAGCGGAAGCAAGCACCGCCTTCAAATGGGCAATGATCTTCTCCAATTCTTGATATTGGTTTTCTAATTTTTCACGTTCTAAGCCAGTTAGGCGTTTTAGTCTCATATCAACAATGGCTTGGGCTTGAATTTCGCTTAAGCCAAAGCGGATGGATAGATTTTCTCTAGCATTTGCTTCATTGGTGGAGGAGCGAATGGTTTCAATCACCTCGTCAATATGATCAAGGGCAATGCGCAGGCCCTCAATAATATGGGCTTCTGCCTCTGCTTTATTGAGTTCAAATTTAGTTCTTCGGACGATAACGTCCTTTTGATGTTCAATAAAGTAATGGATCATATCCTTAAGCGTCAGCGTTCTTGGTTGACCATTCACGAGAGCCAACATATTTACGCCAAACGTCTCTTCCAACTGAGTATGTTTATAGAGATTGTTCAAGATCACTTTCGGATTGACGTCGCGCCTTAACTCAATCACGACACGCATCCCTGAACGATCCGATTCATCCCTCAAATCAGTAATCCCATCGATTCTCTTGTCCCTTACTAGGTCAGCTATTTTCTCGATCATTCTAGCCTTATTGACCATATACGGAATTTCCGTAATAATAATACGATTTTTTCCGGACTTCTCCATGCGTTCAATTTTTGCTTTAGCCCGTGTTTTAATAGATCCTCTTCCAGTCGTAAAAGCAGACTTGATTCCTTCGTAACCCATGATCGTGCCACCCGTTGGAAAATCAGGACCTTTAATATAATTCATCAGCTCATCAATCGTTAACTCTGGGTTATCCATCAAAGCAATCGTACCTTCGATGACTTCTGATAAATTATGAGGTGGAATATTTGTAGCCATCCCTACGGCAATTCCTGACGAACCATTGACGAGCAAATTTGGAAACTTTGCAGGCAATACCGTGGGCTCGCCTTGTTTCTCATCATAATTTGGCGTAAAATTCACGGTGTCTTTATCAATGTCTGCCAACATGTAGGTTGCCATTTTAGCCATTCGAAGCTCAGTATAACGCATAGCTGCAGCAGAGTCTCCATCAATAGAACCAAAGTTTCCATGTCCGTCAATGAGCGGATAACGACTCGCGAAATCCTGATCCATCCGTACGACAGCATCATAAATTGAGCTATCCCCATGCGGATGAAATTTGGCCATACAGTCACCGACGAGACGTGCTGACTTACTGTATGGTTTGTTGGGTGTCAGACCCAATTCATGAAGGGTATATAGAATTCGGCGATGCACTGGTTTAAGACCGTCTCGAACATCCGGCAAAGCCCTGCTAACAATAACACTCATGGAGTAGTCGATAAAAGATTTTCGCATTTCGTCCGCAATTTCAACGGGAAGAACTTTCCCGCCCTGCATTTCATCCGACATGAATGAGCACCCCTTTAAGTATCTAGATTACGTACATCTTTAGCATAACGGTTAATAAAGTCACGGCGTGGTTCTACTTTGTCTCCCATTAACACCGTAAACATTTCTTCACATCGTATAGCATCTTCTATCGTCACTTGTAAGACCGTGCGCGTTGCAGGATCCATCGTGGTTTCCCACAACTGATCGGGATTCATTTCTCCCAAGCCTTTATAACGCTGAAGTTCAACTTTTTCTCGCCCGATCGTATCGAGAATTTTGCTAAGTTCTCTATCCGTATAAGCATATTGAATGTGTTTCCCCTTCTTAACCTTAAAGAGAGGGGGCTGCGCTATATAGACATAATGGTTTTCAATGAGTGGCCTCATGTAGCGATAAAAAAAGGTCAATAAAAGTGTCCTAATATGAGCACCGTCCACATCGGCATCTGTCATAATAATCAGCTTATGATAACGTGCTTTAGTAATATCGAATTCATCGGAGATACCCGTTCCCATGGCGGTAATCATGGCCCTGATTTCTACGTTTGCCAGTATTTTATCAAGTCTGGCCTTCTCAACGTTGATAATCTTCCCACGTAGTGGCAGAATTGCTTGGAAACGTCGATCCCTTCCCTGTTTAGCAGAACCACCTGCGCTATCTCCCTCAACCAGGTACATTTCACACAGATCTGGTTCTTTCCAAGAACAATCCGCTAATTTTCCTGGCAGGGAGGTTCCCTCTAAGGCACTTTTCCGGCGGGTCAACTCTCGAGCTTTACGGGCAGCATCCCTTGCTCTGGCTGCTTGAACTGACTTATCAATAAATTTTCTAGCAATCACAGGATTCTCTTCCAGAAAAGTACCTAATCCTTCCCCTGTTGCAGAGTCCACGATACCCCTGATTTCACTATTTCCAAGTTTGGTTTTCGTCTGTCCTTCAAACTGTGGATCAGGCACTTTAACCGAAATTACGGCCGTCAAACCTTCCCTGATATCATCACCAGAAAGATTGGAATCAGCAGCTTTTAGCATATTACTTTTACGGGCGTAATCATTCACAACCCTTGTTAAGGCCGACTTAAAACCTGCCTCATGGGTTCCTCCTTCTTGGGTATTGATATTATTGGCATAGGAAAACAGATTTTCTGTATAACTGTCATTGTATTGAATACAAACTTCAACTTCTACATGATCTTTCGTCGTTTCAATATATATTGGTTGGGGATGCAAACACTCCTTGTTCTTGTTGAGATACATGACAAAATCTCGTATACCGCCCGTATGAAAAAACGTTTCTTGAACGTTTGATCGCTCATCTGTAAAGTTAATTCTCACACTTTTATTAAGAAAAGACATTTCTCTGAGGCGATGTGCCAGAATGTCATAGTCATAAACGGTTTCTTCAAAAATTTCTGGATCAGGAAGAAAAGATATTTTAGTACCAGTTTTGTCAGTTGTCCCTATATTTACTAGCTCTGTGGTAGGTTTGCCTTGGGCATATTCCTGATGGTAAACATAGCCCCCTTTGGAGACCTCGACAATTAACCATTTTGCCAAAGCATTTACGACACTTAAGCCTACCCCATGGAGGCCACCTGACACTTTATAAGCACTTTTATCCCCGCCAAATTTTCCGCCACCATGTAAGACCGTCAGGCACACCTCGACCGCTGGTTTACCAGTTTTAGGATGGATATCTACTGGAATCCCCCGTCCGTTATCTAGAACCGTAATGCTATTATCTTCATGTATAAATACATCAATTAAATCGCAAACACCCGCTAACGCTTCGTCAATACTGTTATCAACGATCTCGTATACAAGATGATGGAGACCACGACTACTCGTGGAACCAATATACATACCAGGCCGTTTACGAACAGCCTCCAGCCCCTCAAGAACTTCAATTTGCCCTGCATTATAATCGTCACTGGGATCTAGATCAGGTAACTCTGTATTTTCTAGCAAGTTGTTTCCCCCCAAAAAATGCCTTCAACCCTGTTATTATACTCTAATTAGCGAGCTGTTTCAATTTATTCAATAACATCGTCAGGTTCGAACGTTATGTATCGACCATTTTTACCGTTCCAAGCCCCGTAAACGCAGTGTGACACGAGCGCGACGTCTTTACTTAAACAAAACAGCCTATAGTCCTGTGAAACACGTCCTTGGCCCCTTATGAAAGAACACTTGGCGTCGGAACCTGTGATCGCGGACCCTCTTGGGTTGAGAAAAGACAACGAAATTACTAAGAATCCAAACACAAGACGGTGCACATGAAATGTGCCGTCTTTCTCCAAAGTGACTTTAGACGTTCCCTGTTCCATTCGCCGTGATTCCCACGTCCCAAGCCCGGGACGCAGTGTCACACAAGCGCGACGTCTTTACGAAAGCAGCTTAGCAAACTTCGTGAAAGCGACCACAGATACGGGGTAGCGAACAAGGTCCCTTCTCGCCATCCTTGGCTACAGGGACACTCGGTCATCCTTGACCAGCGGATGTGAGCTACCGCCATTGCGCCAA
>DHWG01000020.1:0-184 GCA_002413075.1 Desulfosporosinus sp. UBA5188
AAAGCGCTCTTGAGTCAAGTTTGGTAGCTGCTCGATCAAAGAAGGTTCGCTTTTGTGAGCGCGAAGTTCCATGCTTGGGTCCGAAGGGGACAGAGTAATGCTTGTATGAGACCATGCGCTGTAACTACGATGCAGATCAATCTACCATTAAAGCCTTTGCTGCTCACATCCGCTGGCCAAGGAT
>DHWG01000020.1:302-4152 GCA_002413075.1 Desulfosporosinus sp. UBA5188
AAACTAGCCGTGTAAGCTCTTGTCTCTGGGGGAACGGGGTTCCCGCCAAATTCGCCATCCTTGGCTCAGTTGGCGGCTTCGCACGTCCTGTGCTCAGCCCCGTATCTGGGGTCGCTTACACGGAGTTTGCTATTCTGCTTTCGTAAAGACGTCGCCTAGTGTGACCCTGCGTCCCGGGCTTGGAATGGTGACGTAGAACTAAGAAGACCAAGAACGTAGGAACCTTTGATGATGCTTGAGTTTTAGTGTCTGGTCATGGTTTTGGGAGACGGCACATTTCATGTGCACCGTCTTTATTTGGGGTCGCTTTCAGGAAGTTTGCTGATTGTGTTTACATAGATGTGGCGCGAGTATGACACCGCTACCTTGCCGGAGTGGATTGGAGAGGGGCGGGGGGAGGTGAGGAGGGGGTATGAGTATGCCAAGTTTTAAGCGGCGTATGGATGAGGCTCGGGGGCTTGTTAAGATTGACTTGGTTTTGAGAAACGCTCGGTTGGTTAATGTTCTGTCGGGTGAAATTCATGTGACGGAGATCGGAATTCACCAGGGATACTTCGTCGGGATTGGGAAGTTCGAGCATGCGGAGAGGGAACTGGATTTGTGTGGGAACTTTGTTGTTCCTGGGTTGATTGACGGACATGTCCATATTGAAAGCTCTCATCTTTGTCCCGAAGAATTTTGTTCACTCCTTCTTTCTCATGGGGTTACTACGGCTGTTGTGGATCCTCATGAAATAGCGAATGTTTGTGGGAGCCAAGGAATTCGTTATATTTTAAATAGTGTGGAAAATTTGCCGTTTAATACGTTTGTTGCTCTGCCTTCCTGTGTTCCTGCCACGGATTTAGAGACCTCCGGTGCCCGTTTAGAGGCTAAAGACTTATATGAATTTATAACTCACGCCAAAGTGATTGGATTAGGGGAAGTCATGGATTTCCAGGGAGTGTTACAGGCAAAACCGGCTATGGTAGAAAAGTTAGAACTCCCTGTAAACTTCATTGATGGTCATGCGCCTGGTATGTCCCCTCAGGATCTGAATGCTTATTTTATAGCTGGAATACATACTGACCACGAGTGTTCTACCGTAGAAGAGGTCAGAGAACGTTTGCGACGAGGGTTTCATGTGATGCTTCGTGAAGGTAGCGCTGCTAAAAACCTCTTGGATCTTTTACCCGCTGTGACGTCGGGAAATGCCGGCCAATGCCTTTTCGTGACGGATGACCGTCATCCGATGGATTTGATCCGCGAAGGCAGCATTGACTATATGGTTCGAGTTGCCATACAGAGTGGTATGGATCCCATACAGGTGATCCAGATGGCGACGATTAATGCAGCACGGGCGATCAATCTTCCGCGCCTAGGGGCAGTGGCTCCAGGGTATCAAGCGGATTTTGTCATTTTGAAGGACCTTAACCAGTTCGAGATCGAGGAAGTGTATTGGCGAGGGGTAAGGCAAAGTAAAAGAGGCCAACGTCCACGGTTTCATGATAATTCTAACAAAGAATTTACAGCGAGTGTTCATCTGGGAAGTGGGTCTTCGACCAAACTGAAAGTCTCAGCGAAGAGACCGCAGGACATAACAGCCCAAGTGCACGTTATTGGGGTTCAGGGTCATTCCCTGATGACGTCAGCCTTGGTTCGTGAACTTCCGGTGATGGAGGGCCTTGTTCAAACAGACCTGAAGCAGGGGATTGCCAAGTTAGCGGTGCTCGAGAGGCATCACGGGACAGGAAATGTGGGTGTCGGATTTGTGGAAGGGCTCGGTTTAAAGAGCGGGGCCATCGCCTCGACCGTTGCCCATGACTCGCATAACCTCATTGTCGCAGGGATGAGCGACGAAGCAATGGATCTCGCCATTTTAACGTGTGAAGAGATGGGCGGTGGACTGTGCTTAGTGGATGGGGATCAGGTGATCGGAAAGCTGCCGCTGCCTATCGCTGGTCTTATGTCTGACCTAGAGGCTGAAGCGGTCGCTAAAACCCTTGCAGAATTACACGAGAAAGCACATAGTCTAGGTATGAGTGAAACCGTCGATCCATTTATGACCCTGGCCTTTCTTTCTCTACCTGTGATTCCTGAGTTGAAACTGACGGATTTGGGTTTGGTTGATGTGAAACATTTTCAGTTGATTGAGACAGTCTGCGGTTAGAAACATAGGATAGAAGGAATAATACCCAAATATGTCGAATGTACATAGAGTAATAGTGAATGATGGAGGGTACTGGTTTTGAAGAAAGACATGCACCAAAAACGAGAAGGTTTTTCGAGCAGCATAGGCGTTATTGCTGCTGTACTTGGTTCAGCAGTTGGATTGGGTAACATTTGGAAGTTCCCTTATGTTACAGGGGCCAACGGTGGAGCGGCCTTTATACTGGTTTATTTACTTTGCGTCGCTCTTGTGGGTCTGCCCGTGATGTTAGCAGAGCATCTGATTGGTCGTCATACAAAATCAAATGCGGTCGGCGCGTTTAAAAAATTGGAACCCCGACGTCCTTGGTTTTTAGTAGGCGGAGCGGGTGTGCTCAGTGCTTTTCTTATTATGGCCTTTTACACATCAGTTGCTGGCTGGGTCTATGCGTATATTTTTAAATCTGCTGGCGGGATGCTCATTTCAACCAAACCAGAAGATACTTCCCTTGTCTTTACCACACTGGTGTCCGGTGTGACGGAACCCTTGTTTTGGCAGATCGTTGTTTTACTCGTGACAGGGACAATCATCATGGCGGGTGTGACAAAAGGCATTGAACGAGTTACAAAAATCCTCATGCCTATTCTCTTTATACTGCTCATAATTATTGATATTCGATCCTTGACATTGCCTGGAGCGGCAGAGGGGCTTTCATTTTTGTTCAAGCCCGATTTTTCTAAAATAACTGTGGGTGTCATCTTAGCTGCGTTAGGTTTGGCCTTTTTCAAGCTTAGTGTAGGAATGGGCGCCATGATTACTTATGGTAGTTATATCGATAAAAACGAGAACTTACCCAAGATGGCGATTAAAGTCGCCCTGGCTGATACGCTGGTTTCGCTCATGGCGGGTATTGCTATTTTCCCAGCGGTGTTTGCCTTTGGTTTTAAACCGGATGTTGGACCAAAGTTACTGTTCGTTATCATTCCGACTGTCTTTAATTCCATGCCTTTTGGCAGAATTTTTATGGTCTTTTTCTTTGTTCTTACAGCAATCGCTGCAACTGGGGCTATGCTATCCTTATTGGAAGTCATCATTGCCTATTCAACAGAGCAGTATCAATGGACGAGACGGAAAGCGACCTTGCTAACAATCCTGGCAATCGGTTTACTCGGATCAACTGCGACACTTTCTAATAGTATTTTGGCTCAGTTTACAGTGTTTGGTAAAACATTTTTTGATTTTTATGATTTTGCGACGTCCAATGTTTTGCTCCCAGTGGGTGGTATCTTCATTGCACTCTTTGTGGGCTGGCAGTGGGGACATACCAATGTAAAACGAGAAATGTCTAATGAAGGACAGTTAAAAAATGATGGATTGGTCCGTGTTTACATGGTCTTGATTAAATATGTGGTGCCAATCGCTATTGTCCTCGTACTTTTAGTGGGTTTGAAAATTCTTCAATTTGAATAGTTCACGTTTTGATAGGGCTACAGTGCTTTACAATAGGACTAAAGGGAAAATTTTAAGGTTACCTCTTAATTCTAAAGGTATTTGGGCTAACTCGAAGAACTAATCCAAATAAGAGTAACTGACGGTAAAGTTGGATAGGGTGATATGTCATGCGTTTGGTAAACACACGTTATGTTGTGGAAGGGTCAGTCCTAGCACGTCCTGTGATAAACTCTACAGGGACGGTTTTATTACAAGCAGGGGTTCGCGTCACGG
>DHWG01000006.1:0-2664 GCA_002413075.1 Desulfosporosinus sp. UBA5188
TAAGGACGCGGGACGGTGAATGGGCTGTTGATGACTGTTTGGGAGACGGCACATTTCATGTGCACCGTCTTGCTTTGTTTTAATATGGGTGTGAGGCGAGGACGGTTCGTAACTTGAATTGGTCAGCATAGTTTGGGAAGCTTAAAGTATGGAAAGTATGGAAAGTATGGAATGTTAAAATGCGAATAAATAGTAAGTTGATTACCGATGCAATTTAAGGCATACTAATATGAGAAATTAGGAGGTCTAATAATGAGTAGTATTGAAGAACGAGCCTTAAAACTCCATAAAGAATTAGTTGGTAAAATTGAGATAGTCAGTACAACTGCGCTAAATACTCCTGACGATTTGAGCCTAGTGTATACTCCAGGTGTCGCTGAACCTTGTAAAGTGATTGCCCAGAATCCGGAAGCGGCCTATGAATATACTGGTCGGGGTAATATGGTTGCTGTTGTCTCTGATGGTACCGCTGTACTGGGTTTGGGTGATATTGGTCCCCTGGCAGCTTTGCCTGTCATGGAAGGGAAATGCGTCTTATTTAAGAAATTCGGGGGAGTCAATGCTTTTCCGATCTGTTTAAATACTAAAAATATTGAGGAAATCATTCAGGTTGTTAAGGCCTTGGAGCCCAGCTTTGGCGGAATAAATCTAGAGGACATTTCTGCACCTCGTTGTTTTGAAATTGAAGCAAGGCTGAAAAAGGAGACCAACATCCCAATTTTCCACGACGACCAACATGGTACAGCCATTGTTGTGTTAGCGGCACTCCTTAACGGGTTAAGAGTTGTTAATAAAAAACTTGATGAGATTAAATTGGTGCTTAATGGCGCTGGCTCCGCAGGAATAGCGATTACTAAGTTATTGTTGCAGGCCGGCCTGAAAAATTCCATTATGGTGGATCGTGCAGGCATGCTCTGTACCGGTGAACAGTGGATGAATCCCGCTCAAAAAGAGATGGCTGAGCTCACAAACCATGCCAAACTCAAAGGTTCCTTAGCTGAGGCATTGGTAGGCGCCGACGTCTTTATTGGGGTTTCAGCTCCAGGTGTTCTGAATGGGGAAATGGTCGCCACTATGAATTCTGGCTCAGTCATTTTTGCTATGGCAAATCCTACGCCGGAAATATTTCCGGAAGAAGCCTTAGCAGCAGGAGCGGCAGTTGTTGGTACGGGCCGTTCTGACTATCCTAATCAGGTCAACAACGTCTTGGTTTTCCCAGGTATATTTAGAGGTGCGTTAGATGTACGAGCCAAGGATATTACGGAAGAAATGAAACTTGCCGCCGCCTATGCGATTGCGGGAATTATCACTGATGAAGAGTTAAATGCTGAATATATCATTCCTGGAGTCTTCGATCCCCGTGTTGCGCCTAAAGTTGCCGCAGCCGTTGCTCAAGCCGCTATTAACTCGGGTGTTGCGCGTATCCATGCGGACCCTAAAGAGATCGCTGAAAAGACGATTTTGCTAGCTAGCCGTTAGGAGAGGGTCTGAGAGACACACGCTCGAGGATTAAAGCCGAGTTTGGCTACCACTCACGCAAAGGCGTCGAAGCGTGTGATCGAGGACTCTCCGGGCTGCGAAGACGCCCTAATGACAAAGAAAACGTCCCCTGACTTAATGCCAAGGGAACGTTTTCTTTTGTCATATATTATGAAAATAGGGTAGTTGACCGCAATGTGAAATGCATTTAGATCGTTACAGCAAATTGCCCCATTCTCTTCTGTTATGAATAATTCCAATAATTTTTACTACATGATCCTGTTCAGAAACGTATAAAATACAATATAGTTTGATACATAACCAATTAGGTGTTAGGGAGTTAAGCGAGGCACACGCTCGACTATGCATTACCTCACTTTGTAATCGCAGACGTTTAACGTGGATAAAATAATTAAAGTTATAATCCCAAGATAAAATAAATGCAGAAGAAGCGTTAAGCCTTTCCTGCATTTATTTTTCTCATTGACTAAGCGTTCTATTGTTTATTTGATATCACACAAGACCTTGATATTTTTCATAATAAACAATCTCCGCCATAGCTTTCCGTGGACGTGGACGCCGTTCCTCGGCTGCNNTGCTAGCTAGCCGTTAGGAGAGGTTCCACGATAATCGTACGCCCCTCGGCTATGCGATCATCGTGGAACCCTCTGGCTGGGAAGAATAGTCCTAGATAGTCTTAAACAATGAAATTCTTTGCATTCCTAGTTCAAGAAAGGGACAGCCATAACAAAGTATGTCTTTACTTTGTTATGGCTGTCCCTCTCTGATTTACCGCATCTTCAAGTGACTCAACCCATGGGAAGATGCTTCTTGAATATTCCCCACTAGCTTTTTAGCTACTGAGGTTCACGAAGATGTTGGTTATTCTTCCTTGTTAACTATGCTATTGTTCGTAAACTTGTTCTCAAGCCTAATGGTAGCTTAACAAGAATAACTTATATTTTAAGCAAACTTTCAGCAAAATATCAGCTCTGTTTCAGATTGTTATTGCACAATGATACTATCAATTTATGTAGAACAGAAATGATGAACTGACGGAAGGAGCTAGAACCTATGAATGAGAAAACGCTTATCAAAATAATGTTAGATATTGTTATGACCATTTTATTTGTTTCCTTGATTTATGCTTATGATACAGGACTTGTGTTCCATGAAATTGTAGCG
>DHWG01000006.1:2786-4131 GCA_002413075.1 Desulfosporosinus sp. UBA5188
GGTGTTCCATGAAATTGTAGGGTTATCTATCTCAGCCCTCTTTGCAACCCACATTGTATTGAACTGGTTATGGGTTAAAAATGTCACTAGAAATCTGTTTAATAAAAGGTTAACGGCATCGGCTAAGCTAAAATATGCCTTAAATGTGACGACGTTCCTGGTCCTAGCGACCGTAATCATTACAGGTATTTTCATTTCACAAGTGATTTTCCCTTCGCTAGGATCTATGCTAGGCAATAAAGTATTGTTGTTGATCCACACTTGGACGTCCTATCTCTGTTTAGGACTCTTCGGACTTCACATTGCTTTGCACGGACGCTATCTATTGGAATCAGGTCGAAAAATGTTGGTTAATTTCCACGAAAGCAAGGTTAGGAAAACATTCTTACGTCTTGCAGCATCAGCCTTGATTATCGGCGTCTTATATTCCAGAGTCATTGCAATAGAGACGGAAAATGTTAACAACCAGTCCAGAATCTATGGTAACCAGTTAGTTAGTTCATCCCAAACTACCACGGCCATCAAAGGAAGAGACGATCGTTCGAGTAATCAGGTTTATGAGAATAATGCCAAGGTTGATGGAGAAGCCATAACTCTTTCAGACTATCTCGGAAGTATGCATTGTACAACCTGTCATAGAAACTGCTCTTTGTTAACGCCCCAATGTGGAAAAGCTGACCGACAGATTAAGAGTGCTAAAATTACATATCAAGAGCAATATGGCGACACAGCCTCGTGATAATCTAGTCGGGACTTGCCTTGAAAAGTATAACGAGGTTAACACCACGTTATACCCTGGAACTTGGCGTTAAAAAAGCGAGTCTCTCTGAAGTGGCTCGCCTAAAAACAGATTGGATGGCAAACATTAAATGTGCTATCTCCCCATATACGGGGTGGTGAACACGGTGTCCTCCCGTAATCGTTGGCTCCGGTGACACTCTGACATCATTGGCCTGGGGATGGCGAGTCTAGCAGGTTACTCTGATCCCCAAAGACAAGAGCTTATATGGGCAGTGTACTCTGTGTCACCCTCGCGCTTAGCCTGGAATTTTGCGCTTACAAAAGTGAATCTTCTTTGATCGAACAGCGTATCAAACTTGACTCAAGAGCGCTTCCGAACAGCGGGGCAATGTACAAGGACGTACACTGCCCCGCCCTCCCATGAGCAAGCCCTTGAGTCTTAGTTTGATCTGCGAGAGCAAGCAAGTGAGTGTTGTATCGCAAGTTCCCTAGTTTGCTTTGCGTTGTAAGACTGAGTGTTTTGTCACACAAGACCTTGATATTTTTCATAATAAACAATCTCCGCCATAGCTTTCCGTGGGCGTGGACGCCGTTCCTCGGCTGC
>DHWG01000006.1:4222-4893 GCA_002413075.1 Desulfosporosinus sp. UBA5188
GCTGCCCGCCCAGCGACATCCTTCACAACAACGAAACGCCAACACTGCATGTTTTTCCAAGATGGTGCCAACCGAGCAGATTCCAAGACATATTCCAATTTTTCCTGTTCAACCGGCTTATCCAGATAACTGCGTAAACTCCGGCGAGCCTGAACCACTTCAAGAAAATTCATCTTCAAGTCCTCCTCTTATTCTCGTGATCATTTACGTATTATGTTCTACCTCTTTAAAAGGTATTCTCCAAAACAGCTTGTTTTCCTGCTTTAGGTTTGCTTGTGAGTAAGTATACTAGTCGTACAGATGATTCTCCAAAGCACTTAGCCTTTGGAATACAGTAAGGGTCTGCCCCGTGTAGGCAGACCCTTACTGTATTACCCATATATTCCTTCATATCAAAAAATGTCTCTTGTTCTTCTTCTTGACTCCTTGCCGATTTTGTCTTTAACGAACGCAACGTCTCTACGTAAAGCATCCCAGAAGCAAGTGATAGCATCCTTACGCCCTCTTCACAAGCGGGACGGTGCACATGAAATGTGCCGTCTCCCCAAATCGTCGGCTGCCCATTCCACGTTCCAAGCCCTAGACGCAGTGTCACACTAGCGCGACGTCTCTACGTAAGCAGCCCAGCAAACTTCCGTGTAAGCGACCCCAGATACGGGGCAGCGCACAAG
>DHWG01000197.1:0-6497 GCA_002413075.1 Desulfosporosinus sp. UBA5188
TGCTATATATTGGTCTATGCTAAGACTGCCGATTATGTCTCAGAATCTTTTAATGAATTAAGTCAAATTATTATATTAGTTTTAACTCTATCAGTTTTAATTATATTCTTGCTTAGAAAAAATATTAAGCAGATTGAATTTTACTTAGACGAATTTTGTAAAATGATAATCAATAACAATAATAGTAAACAAGAACAGATCTTAATTAAGTTACCTGAATTAAGGCCTATTTTATATAAAATTAGTTGTTTTGCAGATGGATTAAAGCGAATGAACTCGGAATTGGAATCATCAAAACTTAAAATAACTAAAATCATGGAAGGGATTTCTGATGGTTTTTATGCTTTGGATCGTCAATGGAAGTTTACGTTTGTTAACAATGAGACCAAAAAGATTATTGGTAAGGATAACACTGAACTATTAGGAAAAAATATTTGGGAGATATTTCCGCAGGTTATAGGTTGTTTAAATTATGATAAATTGCAAGAAGTCATGTCTCAAGAGGAATCTATTCATTGGGAAGCAGAAGGCTTTATAATGTCTGATCAATACTATGAATATCATGCTTATCCATTTGAGGAAGGATTGACAGTTTTCTTTAGAGATATTACCGTACTGAAACGACAACAGCAAGAGTTTTCCCGTTTAGAAAGACTTAATCTTATAGGTCAGTTAGCAGCTGGAATCAGTCATGAGATAAGAAATCCGCTCACGACTGTCAAGGGATTTCTACAAATGTTTGGGTCAAAACCTAAATACGAACAAGACAAAGAGTATATGGACTTGATGGTCTCTGAGATTGATCGTGCCAATGAAATAATTACGGATTTTCTATCCTTGGCTAAAGCTAATCTAGATAATGTTAAACGCAAAAACATCAATGAGGTTATCAATAAAGTATTCCCTATGCTTCAAGCAGATGCCTTTAACAACAATAAGGAAGTTGTTATTGATCTGAATATATTACCAGATATCATGATCAACGAAAATGAAATAAAACAACTTATTTTAAACCTAGTACGTAATGGTTTGGAGGTCACCCCAGAACATGGGAGTGTTATCATTAGCACCTATTTACAAGAAGATAGAGTCGTATTAGCCATCGAAGATCATGGAACTGGAATACCTCAAGAAATACAAGAGAAGATTGGCACTCCATTTTTCACAACAAAAGAATCTGGAACAGGCCTTGGACTAGCTATTTCTATAGGAATAGCCCAAAGGCATAAAGCTGTTTTTGAGTTTAAAACGGGAAATGATGGGACAATTTTTAATACAATTTTCCCAACGTACCGATGTACTAATAGTGAGGAGAATTAATATGAAAGCCAAGGGAAAATGTCTTTTCATGGTTTTGCTGCTTGTAATGGTGGTTTCTTTTCCTGGTGTCGCTTTTGCTCAATCTGACGAATATGGTTATAACGCTCAAGCACGGATGTATAAAGGAACTCTAGAAAATTGGGATGCCTTTTTATCAGGTTTGCCCCCGGCTCCTTTTGATCCGAATGGAACGAATATTATTTTTGTTAAGAGGAAATGGGATAAACTTTTTGACCCCATGGTTCATTTGAGCCTTCCATCAGGTTCCGGGGCATGGCAGAAGGCAGAACTCTGGGAATATTTATCCGGTGACCAACTGGGATGGACATGGCACCTTGATTTAGAAGTTATTTATTCCCCGAACACCCCGATTCTCGAGGCAATTGTACTTGAACCAGAGACCGTAGGGGGCTTTAAAGGTTATTATCTTGTGGAACAAAAGGAGTGGCTGGTGGGGCCAGATGGGGAAAAGACGGTGATTCAAGATTTTTCAGTTAGCCGTAGCACTATCAAAAGAACTCTTCATTTAAGTGAAAAAATGCTTTAAATCATTAAAAACATACATATTTGAATACAGTATATTGAAATATACGGTTTTTTTCTCGGGGAAATTGGTTGGCTGTGGTGTCAGGATTTCAAACGTGACAGCAAAAGTCTGATGTGGTACATTGAAGGCAGAACAGTTGATTTGAATTCCAAATAGAAATCAAACAAGGAGAGGGTGAAGAGTTATGACACAAGATGTGATTATGTACACAGTACCCCTTTGACCACATTGTGTACGCGCCAAGCGCTTCCTTTCGGGTAAAGGAATCTTATTTACTGAGAAAAATATCTTATTTCCTACGCACTTAAAAGAAATGAGAACAAGGACCGACTCGATTGGCGTCCCCGTAACCATTGTGGGGGAACGGATTTTGACCCGTTTCTCGGCCGCAGAATACGAGGAGGTCTTCCATAATTACTAAGTCACTTCAAGACTTCAGAAAACAACTTCCCAAGTTGAAAGCCACAGGTATCTTGCTAGCCGGTGGAAAAAGCTCGCGAATGAATGAAAATAAAGCCTTCCTGGAACTTGAAGGCAAACCTCTCGTGGAGCGGAGTTTAACGGTCTTAGAAGCCGTGTTTTCAGAAGTCTTAATTAGCAGCAACAAGCCGGAGCTGTATGCAACCTACGAAGTACCGGTCATCGTAGACGAAATTTTTGGTCGAGGTCCTTTAGAAGGACTTTATCAAGGCTTAAAAGCGGCGACCTATGATGACGTTTTTTTCGTAGCCTGTGATATGCCGTTTTTAAATGCGGCGCTGATCCGATTTTTGTCTTTCCAGATTTCGACGTATGATGCCGTTATCCCTCAACTTCACTCTGGCCTTCATCCGTTACACGCCTTCTATCATCGACGTTGCCTTCCCACAATCAAACATAATCTTGAGGCAGGTCGCCTCAAGATTATTGATTTCTACCCATCTTGCAGTGTACGGTATGTGGAAGAAACAGAATTTCAGGCCTTTTCTGATTTGAGTAAAGCCTTTTGCAACGTGAATACGCCGGACGATTGGGCTAAGATCCTTAAGGGCTGATCCGTTCAGGACAGGTATAAATATTAAGGCGTTGCTCCCTGGCAAACCCTATAACGGTGATATTCAGAGCAGCCGCCTGAGAAAGGGCCATATCTGTTGGGGCACCACGAGCAATGAGGATGGGAACTTTCATTTTAGCAACCTTAAGCAGGATTTCTGAGGAAACTCGACCACTGAAAAAAATTACGTGATTTTCGAGCGTTAATCCAGTGATAAAGGCACTCCCGCTCAGTTTATCAAAGACGTTATGCCGGCCAATGTCATAACTCGTCAGGAGGACCTTGCCTTGATGACCAACCCCTCCACTGTGAACGCCGCCTGTTGTGTCAAAGAGTCTTGAGTGTGACTGGAGAAACGCCACATAATGATAGACCTCCTTAAGGGAAATGCTGTGGCTTGAGATGAGCGGTTTAACCATGAGGACATCGTTGGCGAAACAAAACGACGCTCTACTTTTACCACAACAGGCAGAAACAAAGCGTTTGCTCATGAGTTCTTTTTGCAAGATGCAGGGTTCTCCTTCGACCCAAACCAAATGGTCTGCGGGATCATGACGAAGGGTAAACACGTCCTTTAGGACACGGATAAACCCTTCATTAAGTAGAAAGCCATACACCAGCTCTTCAGTTTGGGAAGGGGAACACAAAAGTGTCGCAATCTCCTCACCATTATAGTGAATGGTGAGCGGAACTTCTCGAACCACTGTGTCATCCACCCGTTCGAGTAGTGGGCCGTTTGCCTTTAGAATGGAATAGGTCACCGTTTCATTTGGCATGTTGTCCTCCTCTGAGACTAGCTCTCTCTAGTCTACAATATTTTTGTTAAAATCTGAAATCTTGTTTCATATAAAATAAAGAAATATAATTGATTATGTAGAAAAGAAGGAATATTGCAATATATCACGAACTACCTCAGTATAGAAAGATTAAATTATTTCGTCATCCTCCAAAGCTGGATCACCTAAAGCAGAAGTTATGGTGACCAGACAAGTGCCACTTAGGCACTCGGGTATTATGGGAAACTATAATATCTCCTGCTGGAAAGGAGTCTGTCGACAGGTGGATTAAATCCCCCGGTTGTTTGCAGACCGCGGGTTTTTTATTTGTTCAAATTTAAGTCTTGAAAAGAGGCCGTGTAATGCAGGATCAATTTCAAAGAAACATCGACTATCTTAGAATTTCAGTGACAGATCGCTGTAATCTGCGCTGTAAATACTGTATGCCCTCCGAAGGCGTCGCGTGGATGCCGCATGAAGCGATTCTTACGTTTGAAGAAATTCTTCGACTCATGAGGCTCAGTACGCAATTAGGATTTCGTCGTTTTCGTATCACCGGGGGGGAACCCCTGGTTCGCAAGGAAATATTAAGTTTTCTTGAGGAGAGCGCTAAACTTCCAGGGGTTGAAGACCTTATGATTACAACCAATGGATTGTTACTTCCAGAAATGGCCTTTGATTTAAAGGCAGCAGGCGTTCAGAGAGTGAACATCAGCTTAGATACCATGAATCCAGAGCGTTTTCACGAGATCACCCGTGGAGGGGACGTTTCGACGGTCATTAAGGGGGTGTTTCGTTCTCTTGAAGTTGGTCTAAATCCGGTAAAAATTAACGTCGTGGTTGTGCGTGGCTTTAATACGGACGAGTTGCCCAGTTTTTTGTCGTTAGCAAAGCAGTACCCACTCCATGTCCGTTTCATTGAACTAATGCCCATTGGAATAAGCTCTGAGCATCGAGACGAGTTCGTTCCAATCCAAGAAATGAAAGAACTGTTAGGGCTAAAGGAGTATGTGCCAACCCAGGATATCTTGGGTGGAGGACCAGCAGAGTATGTTCAACCAAGTGGTTATAAAGGTAGTATTGGCTTTATTAGCGCCATGAGTCGTCATTTTTGCAATACCTGCAATCGTGTACGCTTAACGTCCGATGGGAAATTAAGACCTTGCTTGCATAGTAAACATGAAGTCAATCTGCGTGATGCCTTGCGAAATGGAAGCTCGGACGAAGCGATAAAAGATCTTTTTTCACAAGCCGTTTGGCATAAACCTGCGGAGCATCATATGAATGAAGAAGCCTTGCAGGGTTTACGTGTCATGTCTCAGATTGGAGGGTAACGATGGATTTAACACACTTTGATGAAGACGGTCGGGCACGAATGGTGGATGTCAGTGACAAAGCTGAAACGGCTCGTATAGCCATTGCTCGGGGGAAAATTACCATGAAACATGAGACCTTTGAACGCATTCGCTCTGGTTTGATCGCTAAAGGAGACGTTCTGGCAGTGGCCCAAGTCGCGGGGATCATGGCAGCAAAGCAAACCTCACAGATCATTCCTATGTGTCATCCACTGATGATCACAGGGGCCAAGCTTAGTTTTAACTTAGTGGAACCCGGTGAGGTATATATTGAAGCAATCCTAAAAGTTAATGGAAAAACTGGCATTGAGATGGAAGCCCTGACGGCCGTCAGTGTCGCTGCGTTAACGATCTACGATATGTGTAAAGCGATTGATCGATCAATGACCATCGGGGATATTTATCTTGTTGAAAAATCAGGGGGAAAAAGCGGACATTTTGTCCGATGAAAGAGGGGCTTTATAATGGGTAAAATAATTGCTGTTTGCACAAGTCAGAAAAAAGGAATGAAGAAAAAGAATGTGGGCGAGGCAATTCTGAAAGTCGGTTTTGGTCTTGAAGGCGATGCGCACGGTGGAGATTGGCATCGAATGGTCAGCTTGCTGGGGGTAGAAAGTATTAAAAAGATGACAGACAAAGGGGTGGATGTAGGACCCGGGGACTTTGCAGAGAACTTGACCACCGAAGGACTAGAACTATTCACACTTCCTATTGGAACAAAACTAAAGATCGGGGAAACCAGTATCGGAGAAGTCACACAAATCGGTAAAGAATGCCATACAAAATGTCAAATCTTCAAACAACTTGGAGAGTGTGTCATGCCGAAAGAAGGAATCTTTATTCGGTTGTTGGAAGGCGGAGTGGTTCGTTCCGGGGACAGCATTGAGGTGATGGCTTAATGATTCGAGTAGGGGTCATCACGGCTAGTGACAAAGGGTCACGTGGAGAACGGGAAGATCTCTCTGGTCCAACGCTTATTAAGCTTGTTCAAGACATTGGCGGGGAAGTCGTTGAGCATGTGGTTCTCCCGGACGAGCAAACGCTCCTTGCTGAAAAAATGCTCCAATGGACGGACGAACTTGGCCTGGATTTAATTTTAACGACGGGCGGAACGGGTTTCTCAATGCGTGACGTTATGCCGGAGGCCACCTTATCCGTTGCAGACCGATTGGTGCCCGGCATTGCTGAAGTGATGCGGATGGAAAGCTTAAAAGTGACGAATAAGGCGATGCTCAGTAGAGCCGTCGCAGTGCTTCGTAAACAAACCCTGATTATCAACATGCCGGGTAGTCCTAAGGCAGTCCGCGAATGCTTTGCAGCCATTGCCCCAGCCCTTCCACATGGGCTTCAAATCCTTAAAGGGGAAGCTAGTGAGTGCGCCACAACTGTCAAATAGCAGTCCATAATCCAAAGGAGGTTGGTAGATTTATCTGCCAACCTCCTTTTTCTAAGGCACTCTATAGTGC